>NZ_CVTV01000051.1:397-266885 GCF_900004865.1 Pseudomonas sp. 37 R 15
TCAGGTGCAGGCCGTCGGCGTATTCGTAGCGGGTGACGTGGCCGAGTTCATCGCGCTCGGCGATGATTTTTCCGTAGGGGTTGTAGCTGAATTCCCGATGAGTCCCATCGGGCTGGGTCAGTCTCAGCAGCCGTCCTACAGCGTCCCATTGGTATTGGGTCAGCGCGCCATGCTCATCCTCCCGCGTAACCTGCCGCCCCAGATCGTCGTAGCGATAGCGCTTGATCCCGCCATTCGGAAGTTGCTCCTCTAGCAACTGCCCACGTTCATTCCACACCAACCGATGACAGCTATGGTCGGGATACCAGATCCCGATTAGTTGCCCCTGCTTGTCGTAGCTGTAATCCGTCGCGTTGCCCTCCGGATCAATCCTGCGGATGACATCGCCTTGCTCATTACGCTCGTATTTCCAAACCGCCTCACCACGCCGCACGACCCGTACGAAACCATTGTCATGCTCGTAGGATGTCGGCTCATCCTCCCCTGGAAACAGCGCCACCAAGCGTCCGGCGGCGTCGTACTGATACGCCGTCACCGCGCCCAGCGGGTCCTGCTCGACGGCCAGTCGGCCCTTGTCGTCATAGGATTTGAAATGCCGGGCGCCGTCCGGATCGATGCGTTGCACCAGTCGCGCCCGGTCATCGTGGACATACACTTCCTGGCTGCCATCGGCGTTGTGCACGCTGACGCTGCCGTCATCGCCCCATGCATAGCGCGTGTCCATCTGCGCAAAACTGGCCCAGTGCCGGACACAGCGCGCGGCTTTACCAGACCTTTCCCACGCCCAAAAGAAACTCGCCCCACCGGCCAATTGCCGCTCAAGAATGACGTGCTGTTCGTCGTACCGATAAACCTCGCGCTCACCGACGGCATTGGTCGCCGACACCAGTCGTCCGGCGTCGTCATAGGCGTAGGAAACGACGTTTTGCTCGGTCACCCAAACGAAGGGTTCGTGGCCTTTGGCGCGATGAACCTGGTAGTCCACCGCCACAATCCGACCCAACTCGTAGCGCAAGAGCAAAGAACGCCCTGCACCGTTATCCAGTCGCTCAATACGCCCCAACCGATCCCGGAAAATGCGCAATCGGTTGTCATACGCATCGCTGATCGCCGTCAGCACGCCGTCGCAAAAGTGATAAAACCGAGAGGACTGGGCCAGCACCAGTTCATCAGGCGCAGACCCCAAGTAGATCGCCGCTTCCGCCAGGCTGTTGGTAATCGCCGGTCGAGCCACCGTCGGCAAGGGCAGGGTGGTCGAGCGGTTCTCATGGTCGGTCCACACCACTGATTCGCCCGACACAGAAAGCCTGTGCGCCAGCGCATGACTCCAGCCAAACCCCAACCCGCAATCCACGTCGACCGCACTGGTGCGATACAAGCGCGTCCACGCGAACGGCAAGATCCCATCCAGCGCGCCGTCGGTCAGGGTCAGCAGTTCCTCGCCGGTGACCATCGACACCGGGCAACCGTTAGTAAGCGTCTTGTCCACAGACGCAGCAGTATCCCCAGCCGGATTTTTAGCCGAGGCAGGCACATCATCTACATGGTCTTTGTGCAGCAGCACCGCGTTCTGCCGAGCCTTCCAGCGCATCTGCAGAGTGCCCTGCTTCAGCCCACCGACCACCCCTCGAATCGCCACCGCTTTGTAGCGATCCACCGCCTGCATAAACTTAGTCAGAATTGCCAGCATGCTCTGTACGAAGCCAATTGCGGCCTCAACAATCCGAGCGCCATACTTGACCAGCCGCAGGCTCAAATACGCCACACCCGCCGCCGGCAAGGCGATGGTCAGCACCGCGCCAATCACCAGATCAATCAGCAGCGACACTATCAACCCTGCAGTCACTTGCGCGATCTGGCCCGGCGGCAATGCGTCCAACCAGACCAACGCGGTGCGCACCAGAAGAAACAGCGCCGCCTCATCACTGGCCAGCAACATCGCGTGTTCCATGATTTTGGGTGCATCGCTGGCGATTTGCGCCAACTTGGCTGCTTGGGCTCCCAAGTGCTCTGCGTACTGCAACGGGTCTTCAAGGATCGACTGCACCAGCTTTATGCTGTCCCACACATCACGGATCGCCGCCCAACTGCCCGCCAGCATGCCGCTGCCAATTGCACTGGCCGTGGATTGCTGCCAATGGGGCTTGAAGTCCTTCCACTGATCGCGCAGCCATTGCTCCAGATCTGCTGTCAGCCCGGCATAAGAGGCAAACAAGGCATCCACTTGCTGCGGTGAAACACCGCCTTGAACCCGAACTTGATAGCGCCCGCCGGCGGCGCAATAGTGCGAACCCTCGCCATGCTCATCGAGCATGATCACTGCTGAACTACCGTCATCCAGGCGTGTTACCTCAACGGGGATGTCGCCAATCGGCACGTCATACAGCGACTCGAACCTGCTCTGGATCTTAAGCACGCCACCCACCGGGCAACGAGCCACGGTAGAGAAATCCGCGTCGGTAAGGCTCACCGACTGCTGCGAATCCCCGGCCCGCAACACCCGGTCCATCCCCAGCAGCGACGGCATATCCGCAGCATGGCTCACCGAATCCAGTGCCCGGGAATACCAGGCACCCATTTGCTGGCGATAAATCATCAGGCTCTGATGGAAAGTATCCAGCTCATATTCGATCGAGGTGATGTGGGCAGCGTGGGTCATCCATGACGTCTCGGCAGAAAGCAAGGCGTCGGAGTCTGCCGCAGCGAAAGGCGGCTGGATGAGCGGTTTGAAAAATCAGATTGCGCTTACAAAAGGCGGGCAATTTTCGGTGTCGACTTGTGCCCCCGGCTCACTTCAGACAGCGACGCTGCTGATTGACGAACAGTGCCCTTGAGCGCCTTTCAGCTGGGTTTCAAACGCATTCAGACCGGCTTACATCCGCTGCAACTCGGCGATTTGCGCGGCTAACGCGCGCGTCAATATCACGTGAGTGGCCCAGCGGATGTCGGACTGAATCCTGAGCAGGTCAGGCTCCAGCGGTTGGGTATAACCGTGGTGAAGGGTGGGGGCTGGCGTGCAGGGGAGATTCAATGGTTATGAGTTTGTGCAAGCAGGGCTTGCACAATTGCCCGTTTGGCTGATGCATGGCTAATGGCTATGATGGCTGAAATTGATGCTGATTCGCCGAGAAAAAGGTGTCTGGCTTTTTATGATATTGGCCAAACGGACATTCGGTATTGATCACGGTTGAAGCCCCGCCAGGGAACGTGAATCGAATTCGGTAGATACCCGGTGCAGCGCTTGCTGAGGCACGGCTGGAATTAATAAAACTTCGTTAAGGGAATCGCGTAGGTGGCGAACGTCAATATCAAATGGAACTGGCTGCACTGGACCTGCGAGCAAACGTGGGGAAGGGATGTTTGGCCAGAGCTGCAAAGCAGGGGCGTTAAACTGCAGGATCTGGAGCGCTGCGTGTATGTGATCAGACTGAACGGTTTTATTGCCATTGAGTACCCGAAAGGTATTTCTCCGACTCTCTACATTGGAGAGGGCAACTTTGAACAACGGATCACGCAGCATAAAAACTGGCTGCTTGAGCTTGCCGACCTGCAAGGCAATTACCAATTTCTTATTGCGTATTGCTTTCCCAGGGCCAGAAACGCATCGCAGGTTTACTCGGATTTCGAGGCTAATCTGATACATGAGTTTCGAGATACGTATGGGGCGGCGCCGCTACGGAACAAACAAATGGAGTTCCAGAAAGCCAAGCATACGTACGGGCCGACCAATGAGATTCGCAAGGCCATCATGATTGGCAGTGGAACCCGCTTCCATTGGGCTGTTAAACCCATGAAAAGCTCTCCGATGTATGACGTTTACCAGCGCACCATGTTGGAAGAGTTCAAGGTCTGAGGCCGTCCCGGCCATGGCAAGAAAGCCTGCTTTTCATAGCAGGCTTGTCTTAACGCTGGGTTTGCTTATTTCTGCTGCGCCGTCAGCGCCGCATACCCATTCATCAAATTGCGATAGTTGGGAATGCGCTGAGATAACAGATTCCCCAGCCCTTCGATATCGTTGCGCCAGTCGCGGTGCAACTCACACGCCACCGAGAACCAGTTCATCAACTGCGCACCGGCCTGGGTCATCCGGCTCCACGCCGCCTGCTGCACCGTGGTATTGAACGTGCCCGACGCATCCGTCACCACAAACACCTCAAACCCTTCCGCCAGCGCCGACAAGGTCGGGAACGCCACGCACACGTCCGTTACTACACCGGCAATGATGATCTGCTTACGCCCGGTGGCCTTGATCGCCTTGACGAAGTCTTCGTTGTCCCACGCATTGATCTGACCAGGGCGGGCGATATACGGCGCGTCCGGGAACATCTCCTTCAGCTCCGGCACCAGCGGGCCATTGGGGCCCTGTTCGAAACTGGTGGTGAGGATGGTCGGCAGGTTGAAGAACTTGGCCAGGTCGGCCAGGGCCAGCACATTGTTCTTGAACTCGTTGGGGGAGAAGTCCTGCACCAGGGAGATCAGGCCGGTCTGGTGGTCGACCAGCAGCACGATGGCGTCGTCTTTGTTGAGGCGGTTGTAGGTGGGAGTGCTCATGGTTGAATCCTTTTTTATTTAGGTTGGTTGGGCGTTGTGTTCAACATGGGCATAGATTAATGGGTGGGCAGTAAGGGATAAATCGGCTGTGATGAGTCTTACTGTCAACTTGAAAGCGACGATGGTTAGTGCAGCAGCCTGTGCACAACATCAGTGTGAAGAGCGAGGAGGGGATTTGACTTTGAATGGCCAGCAGGTCCTATCCCTTTCATTTGCAGGACGTTTCCGAGAGAATCCCAACCGCATTGCGCCAGCGGGAATGGGTGACTAGGCTGCGGATTGTCACTGCACATTCAGTGATCGGGTTTAGTCGCCCGGACTTCGCTAGGCGCACGCGCCATCTCAAAGACAGGTGTCTTCTCGCCTGCACTTTATGGTGGCTGTGCGCAGGGCACCTTCGGGTGCGCCGGTGCCTAGCGGCCGGTCGACTAACCTGCGTACAGCCGCCACCTCTACTCGTTTAGTCGCGAAAGAACGGTGGTATCCACTTACTGCTAGGAGTTTTGCTATGGACAACGTTTGTTCGGATTCGCCGTCATCAGCTGTGACCAACCCGTTTACCGTTAATGACGAACTGAGCTTCGAGGACGCCTGGGTGCAGGTGGCTGAGTGGCTGCACTGCGCGGTGGCTACGTCACAGGTGCTCGGCGAGCCAGTAGCCGCGCCGCAGAGAGCGGTGATGCATTTGGTAGAGATGGCCAAGATGGTGGCCGATCGGGCTGTGGAGTGTTTGCAGACCTCATGACGCGCAAGGCTGGCAAGTCGCTAAGCGGCCTCTTTTGATCATTCAATTGTCCAACAGCTGTTGGACAATTGAGCCGAGATCGGCAGGCATTAAAAAGCCGGCTTATGGCCGGCTTCTCTGTGACTGCCTCAGCTTGTTTTTGACAAGCCTCACCAGCCTTCAAATCGCTCAGCCCACATTGCGTCGGGCTGAATAGTAGGGGCATCCGCGGGAACTCCTCCGCATCGCCTGGCAGGGTAATAGCTTGAAACCATCCCCTGCCAAATGTGCGGCGCATGATACCCACATTCACCTCAGTTGCCCACCTCCGGTTCCGGTTCAGCGCCTTCCCAGCCCAGCAGGTGGTCATCCAGTGGGACGGGTGGGCGGCGGTTGTTGAGGGTGGACCACCAGAATACCCAGCCGACGATCTGGAAGTTCTGCTCGAAGCGTTCGTCGTAGGTGAGGTATTCGTCCGGGTGTTCGCTGGCGTTGTGGCTGCGCATGCGCAGGCCTCCGCCGGGGCGGTTGTAGAGGTATTTGATGCGCAGCATGCCGTCGTGTTCGACGGCGTAGATTTCGCCATCGATGATTTGGGTGCGGCCTCGGTCGATGGCGAGGGTGGCGCCTTGCTGGATGATGTCGATCATGCTGTTGTCGACCATGTAGGCGCCCACGGCGCGGTCGGGGTTTACGTTGAGGGTCTGGAGGGTGTGTTGGGTGACGCGGATGCGTTCGGTTGAGGTGAATGTGGGGTGGAGGGGGATCTCCACGTCGTTGTTTTCCGGGCGGCAGGCGGGGCCTGTGAGGTATTTGCCGATGTCTTCGCGGGTGGATGCAATCCTTGCAGTGGGGCCGTCCAGCAGGTAGTTGGCCGGTGGGTGTTTGGGGCCACGGCCGTCGCTTAACCAGCGACTTGAGACGCACAGCAGTTCCGCGATCTCGTTGAGTCGGCCCATGGGGACGCCGCGTTTGAACCAGTTGTTCACGTGTTGAGGCGTGACGCCGCGGTTCTTGGCGAAGTCGGAGGCGGAAAGATGAACTTCCCGTAGTAGCGCTTTTAAACGATCACCTGATGTATTCATGAACGCAGAGTTTACTGGCCGGGAAAACCATTCAAATAAACCATGCGTTGATTTGCGCGTGTAGGTTTTTGCTTAGTTGTAGCCTGATTCTTCAGGGTGGCTGGTTAGTTGAACGCCTGAACTTAAGCGCTGAACTCGATGTTTAATTTTACCCAAAAAAAAGCCCCGAATAATCGGGGCTTTTCATTGCCGTGGCAATGAGGCGCGGGTATCAGCCTTTGTAGGCGGCAACCGACTTCATGATCTCGGCGCGGGCGGCTTCTGCGTCGCCCCAACCGTCGATCTTCACCCATTTGCCTTTTTCGAGGTCTTTGTAGTTCTCGAAGAAGTGCTTGATCTGTTCCAGCAGCAGGGGCGGCAGGTCGGTGTATTCCTTCACGTCGACGTACAGCTGGGACAGCTTGTCGTGTGGCACTGCGATGACTTTGGCGTCGCCGCCTCCGTCGTCGGTCATGTTCAGGATGCCGACCGGACGGGCGCGGATGACCGAGCCTGGGGTGACCGGGTAAGGGGTCACGACCAGCACGTCGAGGGGGTCACCGTCGTCAGCCAGGGTGTTGGGGATAAAACCGTAGTTGGCCGGGTAGAACATCGGGGTGGCCATGAAACGGTCAACGAACAGGCAGTCGCTGTCTTTGTCGATTTCGTATTTGATCGGCGCGTGGTTGGCCGGAATTTCGATGGCGACGTAGATGTCGTTCGGCAGGTCTTTGCCAGCCGGAATCTTGCTGTAGCTCATTGGGCGTTGCCCCCGTTAGTTGGCCATATGACATGGCCGGATTGGCCTAAAAGTGGCGGCGATTATAGGCATATTCTGACGCCGATGCCATGCGCCAAGCGTCGTACGGTCATTCGCCCTGCGGCTGGTAACGCGGGTCGCGGGCTTGCAGTTGATTCAGGCGGGCCAGGGGATCCTGGCGGTAGAAGCGGCTGAGTTGGGCGTACACCTGTGGATAACTGTTGGCCAGCAAATCCGGGGCACTGAAGAAATACTCGCTGGTGACGGCGAAGAATTCCGCCGGGTTTTCGGCGGCGTAGGGGTCGATCTCGGTTTCAGCGTCCGGGTCGGCGTCCAGTTGGCGATTGAGGTCGTCAAAGGCGCTTTGCATCACGCTGGCCCAGTCCTGCACACGCATGTCGTTGTGCAGCGGTGGCAGGCCGTTGGCGTCGCCGTTGAGCATGTCCAGTTTGTGCGCCAGCTCGTGGATGACCAGGTTGTAGCCTTCCCATTGGCCGCTGGCCAGTACCCCGGGCCAGGCGAGGATCACCGGGCCCTGCTGCCAGGCTTCGCCGCTGTGTTCGCCGTCCCACTCGTGTTCCACGCCGCTGGCATCGCGATGGCGCTGCGGGCTGAGAAAGTCGTCGGGGTACAGCACGATTTCATGGAAACCCTGATACCAATCCAGGTCGCCGAGGTTCATCAGCGGCAGTTGCGCCTGGGCGGCGAGCAGCAGGCGTTGTTGCTGGTGCAGTTCGACGCCGGGCAAGGCGGTGAGGTGTTTTTCGGCGAGGAACAGCACACAGGCTTCGCGCAGCCATTGGTCTTGCTCGGCCGTGATGCCGTCGAGGAAGGTCAGGTGGTGGCGCACCCGCTGCCAGGTGTCATCGGCAATCGGGTGCTTGGCCAGCAGGCGCCGGCGACGCCAGGCGCTGAGGGACCACATGGGCGATCAGTGCGGTTTGGCTTCGGAGGAGGTGCGGCCAAAGCGGCTGCGCACCACGCCGATGATCATCGGCACCAGGGACAGCAGGATGATGAACACGACGAGCAACGACAGGTTCTTCTTGATGAACGGCACGTTGCCGAAGAAGTAGCCCAGGGTTACCAGGCCGCCGACCCAGAGGATGGTGCCCAGCACGCTGAAACCGAAGAAGCGCGGGTAGGGCATTTTCGCGATGCCGGCGACGAACGGCGCGAAGGTGCGCAGGATCGGCAGGAAGCGCGCCAGGGTCACGGTTTTGCCGCCGTGTTTGTCGTAGAAGTCGTGGGTTTTTTGCAGGTAGTCGCGACGGAAAATTTTCGAATTCGGGTTGCTGAACAAGCGTTCGCCCACCGTTCGCCCTATCACGTAGTTGGTGCTGTCGCCGAGGATGGCCGCCAGCATCAGCAGGCCGGCCAGCAACACCGGGTCCATGCCGCCGCCTGCGGCAACGGCGCCGGCGATGAACAGCAACGAATCACCCGGCAGGAACGGCATGACCACCAGGCCGGTCTCGCAAAAAATCACCAGGAACAGAATGGCGTAGATCCACGGACCGTAGTTGGTTACCAGCATGTCGAGGTAAACGTCGAGATGCAGGATAAGGTCAAGCGGGTTGAAATCCATGGATGGCACCTGTGTCAATGGCCCGGCTCAGCAGGCCAGTGCGGGAACGACGGGTAATAAGACTACACGTGTATGTCGAGATTCTTACAACCCTGAGAGGTGCGCATTATACGGATTGAATGGTGAAAAGCGTGTGGCTTTTGTAGCGGGGAGTGTCGTGAAAGTGTGAAGCGGTGGGGCTTGGTTTAAAAATGTGGGAGGGGCTTGCCTCCGATGGCGGTGGGTCAGGGACAGATTCGTTAACTGACACGCCGCCATCGGGGCAAGCCCCCTCCCACAGGGGATTTGCGGTGGTTGGAGGTCAGTCTTCGCTGATCGGCAGCACGTAGTTCTTGAATTCGGTGTCTTCGCGAAAACCGATGGACTCATAGGTCTTCTGCGCCACGTCATTATCGCTGCTGGTCGATACCCGCAGCCGCACCGCGTGGGTCTCCTTGGCCATCTTCTTCGCCGCGCGCATCAGGTTGTCGGCGACCAGTTGTCGACGCGCGTCCTCTGCCACATAGATGTCATTGAGGATCCACACACGTTTGAGCGACAGCGAAGAGAAGCTCGGATACAGCTGGCAGAACCCCAGCAGCCGCTTGTCATCATCATCGGCCAGCGCCAGGTAGATCACCGATTCCTTGCGGCGCAGGCGCTTTTCCAGGAAGGCCCGCGACGAGTCCGGGAACGGCAAGGCGCCATAGAATTCGCGGTATTTGACGAACAGCGGAGTGAGCAGGTCCAGGTGTTCCAGGGTCGCTTGAGTAATCCGCATGCCAGGCCTCAACTTCCAAATGGGTACGACCACGCGCGCGGTCTTCGCTTGATGCTGCCTAAAGCCATGAAAAAGCGCAATCGTGCGGCGATCAGTCTATGGGTGGGCTGAGCAGGAAGTTGCTTTTCATCAAGCCCGGATCATCTGATTCAATCGTCTGCAACTGCGCCTCGTCCTTGAGGTTGACCCCGGACAACTGCCGGCGGCAGGCCTCGCGCATCAGGTACAGCAGGCGATGGGCCGCCATGCCGTAACTCAGGCCTTCCAGGCGTACATTGGAGATGCAATTGCGGTAGGCGTCGGTGAGGCCGACCTTGGGGTTGTAGGTGAAATACAGCCCCAGGCTGTCCGGCGAGCTGAGCCCCGGCCGTTCGCCGATCAGGATCACGACCATTTTGGCGCCGAGCAGTTGCCCGATCTCGTCGGCCACTGCGACGCGGCCCTGTTCTACCAGGATTACCGGTGACAAAGACCAGCCTTCAGCGTGGGTCTGTTCTTCCAGGCGTGTCAGAAAAGGCGCGGTGTGTTTATGCACGGCCAGCGCCGACAGGCCATCGGCCACTACGATCGCCAGGTCCACCCCATTCGGATGCGCTGCCGCGTAATCGCGCAAGGTCTGGGCCGATTCATCACTCAATCGGCGTCCAAGATCCGGGCGTTGCAGGTAGGTATGCCGGTCGGGTGCGGCGCTGTGCAGCAACAGGCTGTCGCGGCCGCGTTCGGCGAATTGACGGCTCAGCCCTTCATGATCGAAGGGCAGGTGCACCGCGTCCCGCGCCTGGGCGTGGGCGAACTGGAAATCCAGTTGAGCGTTGGTCGGGATGCTGGTGCCGGTGCGGCCCAGGGCAATGCGCGCCGGGGTCAGGCGGCGCAGTTGCAACCATGGATTGTCAGGCAGGTCGAGTTGCACAGGCGGCTCCTTCATCCCAATTGCGCCAACGCGTGGCGAAACGCCGGTGGCAGGCTGTTACCAAAGCGTACCTTGCCACCTTCTTGTGTAAAAATGCCCATTTTCGCCAGCCATTGCTCGAACTCCGGCGCCGGCTTCAACCCCAGTGCCTGGCGCGCGTACAGCGCGTCGTGGAATGAGGTGGTCTGGTAATTGAGCATGATGTCGTCAGAGCCGGGGATGCCCATGATGAAATTGATCCCGGCCACGCCGAGCAGGGTCAGCAGGGTGTCCATGTCGTCCTGGTCGGCTTCGGCGTGGTTGGTGTAGCAGATGTCGCAACCCATCGGCACGCCGAGCAACTTGCCGCAGAAGTGGTCTTCTAGACCGGCGCGGATGATCTGCTTGCCGTTGTACAGGTACTCGGGGCCGATAAAACCGACCACGGTGTTGACCAGAAACGGTTTGAAATGCCGGGCCACCGCATAGGCGCGGGTCTCACAGGTTTGCTGGTCGACGCCAGAATGCGCGTTGGCTGACAAGGCGCTGCCCTGGCCGGTTTCGAAATACATCAGGTTCTGGCCCAGGGTGCCGCGATTGAGGCTCAGGCCGGCATCGTAACCTTCCTGCAGCAGGCTCAGGCTGATGCCGAAGCTGGCGTTGGCCGCTTCGGTGCCGGCGATCGACTGGAACACCAGGTCCAGCGGCACGCCCCGGTTGACCGCCTCGATGGAAGTGGTGACGTGGGTCAGCACGCAGGCCTGGGTGGGGATTTCGTATCGCTGGATGATCGCATCGAGCATCTCGAGCATGGCGCAGATCGAGGCGATGCTGTCAGTGGCCGGGTTGATGCCGATCATGGCGTCGCCGTTGCCGTAGAGCAGGCCGTCGAGAATGCTGGCGGCGATGCCCGCCGGTTCGTCGGTGGGGTGGTTGGGCTGCAGGCGCGTGGACAGACGCCCGCGCAGGCCCAGGGTGCCGCGAAACTGGGTGACGACGCGGATCTTCTGCGCCACCAGCACCAGGTCCTGCACGCGCATGATTTTGGACACGGCGGCGGCCATTTCCGGTGTCAGCCCCGGTGCCAATAAACGCAGGGACTGTTCGTCTGCCGCATCACTGAGCAGCCAGTCGCGCAGGCCGCCGACGGTGAGGTGGCTGACCGGTGTAAACGCCTGTTTATCGTGGGTGTCGATGATCAGTCGGGTGACTTCATCGCTCTCGTAGGGAATCAGCGCCTCCTGCAGAAAGTGCTTGAGTGGAATATTCGCCAGCGCCATCTGCGCTGCCACCCGCTCGCCGTCATTCTGCGCGGCAACACCGGCGAGGAAATCCCCGGAACGCGCCGGGCTGGCCTTGGCCAGCACATCCTTGAGGCTGTCGAAGCGGTAGGTGTGTGCACCCACCGCGTGGGAAAAGCTTGCCATACAGTGTCTCCTGAATGACGCGGGCAAGCGTGGAAAAGCCGCCCGCGTCGAGGTTTTCGGCAATCAGTGCAAGGCGGCCTCTGCGGCCTGGATCGCCGCAAATTCTTCTTCCGGCGTGCCTGCTACCAAGTGATGCCGGCTGTAGAAAGCAAAGTAAGCAATTAATACTCCATAGATGATCGCGGCGCCAATCACCACCCGTGGATCCACCAGAAAGCCCGCCACCACGGCCACGCAGGCCAGTACCAGCGCCACGCCCGAGGTGAAGATGCCGCCTGGCGTGCGGTACGGGCGATCCATTTTGGGGCGACGGATGCGCAGGGTGATGTGGGCGGCCATCATCAACACGTAGGAAATGGTCGCGCCGAACACCGCCACCAGAATCAGCAGATCGCCCTGGCCGGTCAGCGACAGGCCAAAACCGATAATCCCGGGAATCACCAACGCCAGTACCGGCGCCTTGCTCTTGTTGGTCTCGGACAGTTTGCGCGGCAGGTAGCCGGCGCGGGACAAGGCGAATATCTGCCGCGAATAGGCATAGATGATCGAGAAAAAGCTGGCGATCAAGCCGGCCAGGCCCACCAGGTTGACGAAGCTGCCCATCCAGGTCGAACCGCCGTAGGCCAATGCCAGGGCTTCCACCAGCGGGTTGCCGGATTTGATCAGCGCGTAAGTGCCGGCGCCGCCGGGCGCGATCACCAGGATCAACAGGGCAAAACTGGTCAGCACCACAATCGCGCCGATCAGCCCGCGTGGCAGGTCGCGCTTGGGATTCTTGGTTTCTTCCGCAGCCAGTGGCACGCCCTCTACCGCGAGGAAAAACCAGATCGCGTAGGGAATCGCCGCCCACACGCCGACGTAGCCGAATGGCAGGAAGCTGCTGGCGCCCTTGGCGTCGGTCAGCGGGATATCCAGCAGGTTGGCGACGTTGAAGTGCGGCACCATCGATACCAGGAACACACCCAGCGCGATGGCCGCGATGGCGGTAATCACGAACATCAACTTCAACGCTTCACCGACGCCAAAGATGTGGATGCCGATAAAGATGATGTAGAACGCCAGATAGATCATCCAACCGCCAATACCGAACAGCGACTCGCAATACGCGCCGATAAACACCGCGATGGCGGCGGGAGCGATGGCGTATTCGATCAGGATCGCCGTGCCCGTCAGGAACCCGCCCCAGGGGCCGAACGCGCTGCGGGCAAAGCCGTAGCCACCTCCGGCGGTGGGGATCATTGAAGACAGTTCGGCCAGGGAAAAGCACATGCACAGGTACATGGTGGCCATCAGCAGTGTGGCGAGAAACATCCCGCCCCAACCGCCCTGGGCCAGGCCGAAGTTCCAGCCGGCATAGTCGCCGGAGATGACATAGGCAACGCCCAGGCCAACTAATAACACCCAGCCGGCGGCGCCTTTTTTAAGTTCGCGTTGTTGGAAGTATTGGGAGTCGACTTTTTCGAAGTCGACGGAAGAACTGGTGGGTTCGCTGGGCATGGGAAGTACCTTCCATTCTTATTGTTTTAACTCGGCCTCTGTGTGCCGAATGCGCATCGCAAGTGCTTATGAAGATCTAAAACTGTGGGAGGGGGCAAGCCCCCTCCCACACTTGAGTGCATTTTAAATGTGGGAGGGCAGGTTAGTTAGAAGAAGCCCTGCGGATTAATGTCGTAGCTCACCAGCAGGTTTTTGGTCTGCTGGTAGTGATCCAACATCATCTTGTGCGTCTCGCGCCCCACACCGGACTTCTTGTAACCGCCAAACGCGGCATGAGCCGGGTACAGGTGGTAGCAGTTGGTCCACACGCGGCCGGCCTTGATCGCGCGGCCCATGCGGTAGGCGCGGTTGATGTCGCGGGTCCACAAACCGGCGCCCAGGCCGAACTCGGTGTCGTTGGCAATTGCCAGAGCTTCGGCTTCGTCCTTGAAGGTGGTGATGCTCACCACCGGGCCGAAGATTTCTTCCTGGAACACACGCATTTCGTTGGTGCCCTTGAGCAGGGTCGGCTGGATGTAATAGCCGGTGGCCAGGTCACCGCTGAGTTTCTCCACCTTGCCGCCGCTGAGCAGTTGCGCGCCTTCGCCCTTGGCGATTTCCAGGTAGGACAGGATCTTGTCGAACTGCTGCTCGGACGCCTGGGCGCCAACCATGGTGTCGGTGTCCAGCGGGTCGCCACGTTTGATCGACTCGACTTTCTTCATCACCACTTTCATGAAGTCGTCGTAGATCGATTCTTCCACCAGCGCGCGGGACGGGCAGGTACACACTTCGCCCTGGTTGAAGAATGCCAGCACCAGGCCTTCGGCGGCTTTTTCGATGAATTGCGGTTCGGCGTTCATGATGTCGGCGAAGAAGATGTTCGGCGACTTGCCGCCCAGCTCAACCGTGGACGGAATGATGTTCTCGGCCGCCGCATGCATGATGTGCGAACCCACCGGCGTGGAGCCGGTGAAAGCGATCTTGGCGATGCGCTTGCTGGTAGCCAGCGCTTCGCCGGCTTCTTTACCGAAGCCGTGCACGACGTTGAGTACGCCGGGCGGCAGCAGGTCGCCGATCAGTTCCATCAGCACGTTGATGCCCAGCGGTGTCTGCTCGGCCGGCTTGAGCACCACGCAGTTACCGGCGGCCAGGGCCGGGGCAAGTTTCCAGGCGGCCATCAGCAAGGGGAAGTTCCACGGAATGATCTGGCCGACCACGCCCAGCGGCTCGTGGAAGTGATAGGCAGCGGTGAGTTCGTTGATTTCGGCGCTGCTGCCTTCCTGGGCACGGATGCAGCCGGCGAAGTAGCGGAAGTGGTCGGCGGCCAGCGGGATGTCGGCGTTGAGGGTTTCGCGCACGGCCTTGCCGTTGTCCCAGGTCTCGGTGACGGCCAGCAGTTCGAGGTTCTGTTCGATGCGATCGGCGATTTTCAGCAGGACCCGCGCGCGGTCCTGGGCCGAGGTCTTGCCCCAGGCGTCAGCGGCGGCGTGGGCGGCGTCCAGCGCCTTGTCGATGTCTTTGGCGGTGGAGCGCGGGAAGTCAGCGATAGGCTTGCCGTTGACCGGCGAGGTATTGGTGAAGTAATTGCCATCGATCGGCGCAACGAATTCGCCACCGATGTAGTTGCCGTACTTGGCCTTGAACGAAACGATGGCGCCTTCAGTACCGGGGTGTGCATAACGCATGGTGGGCATCTCCTGCTTTTATGTTTATCGGAGTACAGCGCGGCAAGCGCGTTATAAAGCGTAGAGCAAAGGTCGGGCCACTGCGTGCGGGCCAGGTAAATCAAGGGCTTGGTTTTGTTTACAAGGCGTGACTGTGGCCGGATCGATACAGGTGGGTGACACTGTGTGCCATAAACGGTACAGCCTGTGACCGATGGGTCGGCGCGGGATTGCAATGGCCGGATGCCTGGGGGATGCTGGGCGTTCTCACGCAGGGAGAATAATAAGAACATGCACAACGATCATTTTAGTCGCCATGCCCAGCAGGTGCTCACCGTCACCCGTGGGCAAGAGCCGCCTCACGGGCCGGGCAGCGACCCGTCCATTGCCCGCTCCTGGTTGCGTTGCCTGGAGGACTACCACCTCGATCCTGCGCTGACCGTCGCCCCCACCGTGCTTGAGCATGGCCGCCTGCTGGAAAGCCGCGAACGCCTGCGCCAGGTCTTGCACATCGCCGGCGCCGAGATGAACAGCCTGCACCAGCAGCTCTCGGGCGCGGGCCACGCGGTGCTGCTCACCGATGCGCGTGGGGTGATCCTCAACTGCGTCACCGCGCCGTCCGAGCGCAGGATTTTCGAACGCGCCGGGCTGTGGTTGGGCGCTGATTGGAGCGAAGCCTGTGAAGGCACCAATGGCATCGGCACCTGTCTGGTCGAGCGCCAATCCCTGACCATCCACCGTGACGAGCATTTCCGCGGTCGCCATACCGGGCTGACCTGTTCGGCGAGCCCGGTGTTCGACCCCCACGGCGAGTTGCTGGCGGTGCTGGACGTGTCGTCGGCCCGCGAAGCCGTGTCGCGCCAGAGTCAGTTCCACACCATGGCGTTGGTCAACCTGTCGGCCAAGATGATTGAAAGCTGCTACTTTTTGCGCCACTTCGAACAGCACTGGTTGCTGCGCTTTCACCTGCAGGCGGAGTCGGTCGGGTTGTTCAGTGAAGGGCTGTTGGCCTTTGATGGCGAAGGGCGCATCTGTGCGCTCAACCAGAGCGCACTGAACCTGTTGGGGCAGCTTCGTGGCAGCGTGTTGGGTCAGCCGGTGGAAGCGGTTTTCGACTGTTCCCTGGATCAGTTGCTGGGGCGCGCCAGCGCCAACGCCACGGCCGGCTGGCCGCTACTTACCCGCGATGGCCGCCCGTTGTTCGCAGCGTTACGCGGGCAGGGGCGTCCGGCCCCGGCGCCCAGCGCCAAACCGACTGTTCCCGGCCGTTCGCGCTTGCCCGGCGTCTGCCTGGATGACCCGGCGCTGCGGCAGGCTTTCAGCCAGTCTGTGCGGGTGTTCGAGCGTGACGTGCCGCTGCTGGTTAATGGCGAAACCGGCTCGGGCAAGGAAGCGTTTGCCAAGGCGGTACATCTGGCCAGCCAGCGTGCCGACAAACCCTTCGTTGCCCTCAATTGCGCCGCTATCCCGGAAAACCTGATCGAGAGCGAATTGTTCGGCTATCGCGGCGGCAGTTTTACCGGCGCACGCAAAGAAGGCATGCAAGGCAAGCTGCAGCAAGCCGATGGCGGCACCCTGTTCCTTGACGAGATCGGCGACATGCCCCTGGCCTTGCAGACTCGGCTGCTCAGAGTGTTGGAAGATCGCCTGGTGGTGCCTATCGGTGGTGAGCCCCGCGCCGTAAACGTCAGAATTATCAGCGCTACCCACCGCAATCTGCTGGCCCGGGTAAAGGACGGCGGCTTTCGCGAGGATTTGTATTATCGGCTCAATGGCCTGGAAGTTGCGCTGCCGGCGTTGCGTCAACGCAGTGACAAATCACAGTTGCTGGACCTGCTGCTGGCTCAGGAAGCCGGTGACCAAGCGGTAGATCTGGAGCCGGCTGCGCGCGACGCGTTGTTGGCGTTTGCCTGGCCGGGCAACGTCCGACAGTTGCGTACGGTATTGCGCACGCTGGTCGCGCTGTGCGAAGACGGGAAGGTCGGTCCGGAGAATTTACCGCCGATGATTCGTCACGCTCCTACCCATGACGCTCAATCAAGTGTTTCTTCGCTGTCGCCCTTTGAAGAGGCCGAACGGTCAACCCTGCTGGCTGCTCTGGAGCAACAGCACTGGCATATGAGCCATGCGGCAACGCATTTGGGCGTCAGCCGTAACACGTTGTACCGCAAGTTGAGGAAGTATGAAATTTCACGCGGTTCGGTAGTTTAGCCTACAGTCTTTTTGAAGTTTTACAGGTGCCTTGGTTAATAAGTAGTTTGGGGTGTGTAAGTTGTTGAGTTCAGTAATATTATGTCAATTTTAAATGTCGCTTATTTTGAATGTTTGTCCCACTCATTGAGTACATTGAAGCTTCGGTTGTTTAGCAGCTTGATCACGGTATTCAGGGTGGATTATGAGTATTCCAACGGCGTATGCGTCCCCAATCACAGTGTCCTTCAGCTCACTTGCTGAACGAGGCGAAGTCTATGCAGATCACAAGGTTTCCATCGCGATTGATAACGCCCACCCTGCAACTGAAACACGTAAAGCGCCTTCAACACGTCGCGCCGAGGCCGATGCTGAAGTTGCCAGCTCATTCGCCGCATTATTGCTCGACGGCAGTTATAGAACTTCAATCCGGCCACCTGATATGCAGGTCCCGCCCCGCTCGACGGTAGCGCTCTGGTATGCCCAACTGGACAGTGCATTTAAAAGCGAAGGGTTTTCAGCCTGGGCTAAAAAGCAGGGGCTGGACACGCGTTATCTGACGTTGATTCCCGCACGCGGGGAAATAAAAGGCTATGTAGACGGCCGGCGCAAAACCTTTTATCTGTCAGACGATTCAGGCTGGTCTGATGTTTCCCGCACGCTCTTGGCCCTTGGCAAGGTATTCGCCCCCGAACACGGTCAAGCGGTGCGATACCCAGGGAGCGGGCAGGGCGGCGTATCGATGACGCTGGTCGCGCAATTCTACAAGGCGCCTGATCTTTTTGAGGGCGACCAAGCCAGCGTTCGCCGCAAACAGTTCACGGATAATCCCGGCTTTAATCTGCATGAGCGCCCCCTGTCGACCCACTCCGACGCGGCGTTGGCGGCGCATCGGCAGGCGCTGGGCGATGAGGCCAATCGGCACAGCCTGATGAGCGCATTGAACGCTTTGGTCGACGATGCTGACGGGCGTGTTGATCTGGAGCCGATCAACGTGCCCATCGATCCTCGCTCTGCGCTGTTTGAGCGAGCGCCGAGCAAAACGCCGAGCCTTGCCCAGATGCTCAAGCTGGAAGGCTACAAGGTGCCCGCCAACAGTGCTCAGGCCCATGCGTTGGCCTCGGCACTCTCCTTCGACCTGGCGCACAGGGCGCCGGGCGTCGACTCAGGTGGCGTAAGGCACATCGGTCAGGGCCTGTCGTCTACTTCACTGCGCAAGATGGGAAAGCTCGTAAAGGCGCAGATCGCGCCAGGCACGACGAGCGCGCCTGGAACGGGCAGCCTCTTGAGTCGGTTGATCGATCATCTTCCAGCCAACCTGAGAAAGGCCATGGCTGATTATCCGTCAATTGCCCTTGACCAGCTCCTGCGCACACCCGAGGCGCAGCGGCTGGGTAAGTTGATCCAGGAGGTGCTCAAGGTTATCGACACACCCACGAGCGCGATTGAAAGTCTTGGCGTAGCCCTGGTCCAGGAACTCGATCCTGGCTTGGGCAAGTCGCGGTTCAACCTGGCGGGCTACAACCTGTATAGCGCTGACAATGCAGGCGTTTCTTCGGCAACGATCGTCAAACGCTTTACGGCACACCTCGCCGGCAGGGTCGGCAACGAGGGCGCAGCCGTCGCCGCCCATCTTTTATTATCGGCGGCAGCCCCTGAGTTTCTGGTCAAAGACATCCCGCCCAATTTGCTATACGGCTCCCACACCTGGACGAATTTTTGTATAGAGGTGTCGCGCATAGAGCTGCAAGTGCCTGGCGCGGCGGCAAACATGACCTTCAGCCAGGTGATGGGTTTCGGTAATACGCCGCCGGTGTCCATCGAGGGTGAGGATCAACTGAACGTCGCCGCGCGCGACCCGATCATTGCCTGGGGCATTGCCAACCGTGTTATCGACACCAGCCCGACGCAGACTTATTCGGATGCGCAGGCCGAGCAGGCGCAACAGGCACTCAACAAGCAGCAAAAAGAACTTCGCTGGGCGAGTAATGCCATGAAGACACCGCCGACGACGCGCCGGGAATTGGCGCTGGCAGAGTTGAAACGGGTATTTCCCCAGGTGGACCCGACGCTTGAGGTGATGCAGCAGGCCTCCATCAAACATAAGCCAATGTCGCTGTTGGATATTTACATGACGGGGCCGATCCAACCGGACTATTGGATATCCAAGGATGAGCAGCGTTTTCCCTATAAGTGTTTGAAGTCGCGCCTGTCTGAGCTGGCACCTGACATTAATAAAGTGTTTACAGCGAAGTTTCAGGAATATCGCAAGGTTCAGGAAAGTGCCTGGGCTATCCAGTTCAAATATCAGCTTTCACTGCTGCCCATGGCGGACAGGGTACGTATCAGCCAATCGGACGTCAGTTTTTATGAGGTGTCCCGCGCCTATATCAAGAACGGCCCTTGTACCTCAGGGTTGTTCACCCCCAGGGAGTGCCTGCCTCCGACGCCTACTGCGCAGGAGCTTGAAGCGCTGAAGGGCAGGCACGGGTTGCTGATGAAAGTGGTGGAGCCTGGTGGCAGTGTCAGCGCCTACAGTTACTTTCCCGCCGAAGGCAAGATCGTCAAGGAAGACGGCTTTCCGGGCGGGCGAATCGACCTGGACGATCGTGCCTATTTTGGCGGGGAGAGCGAAGGTTATATCCCGGGTTTACCGCATACCTACGCGCAATATGGGGTCACGGATAAAACGCGCGATCCGCCTGCGCCGGACGGGAAAAAACAAGGTGACTACTTTTTTGCTGATAAATCGGGTGCGCTCGCACAAATGGCGGGTGGTTATTTCACCAAGGACTACGGCCCCTTGCAGAAGGAGGCGGCGGGCGTCACCGAGATTGAAAAAGGACGGGCTTACGACGAAAAGCTGAAGGGATTCTTTCTGAGCCTCGTGCCTTTTTATGACGGTGTCAAAGACGCTATCAAAGGTGACATAGGCGGGGCGGTATTCAATCTCGGGTTCGACATTCTCGGCTTTGTCATTCCCGGCGCGAATGCCGCGCGCAAAGCCGCCAAAGCGGGCAGAGGTGTTCTGAATACAATTAAAAGCGGTGTCGTTGCGGGTATTGGTGCGTCCGTAGGCTATACCGACTCAGTCGATATTGCGAAGAACTTAAATAAGGGCGCGCGCGCCGGTTATAAGGATGCGAAGTTCTTGGCTGAAAAGGGGCATGATGTTTTGTCGCGTTTGAGAGGGCATTATGGAAGTTACGATGTTACTAAGATCTATCAGGAGGGCGATGTTGTAAAAGGGTTTTTTTACGCCGCTGAGGACACTGTATGGCGACCTGCCGTGGCGGTCTTCAAGAAAGGTGCCTGGTATGCCTATAACGTTGTCACTAAAACGCCGTTTGGTGTTCAGTTGGCACAGTTTGGTGCGGTGAGTTCATTGCAACGCTGATACACGGACGTGTTCAGATAACCGGATTTTTCATTATTTAATATTCATTCGACAGGGAATGTGAATGGTTTGTATCTGTCCTGAATAAGGTAAATGACGATGAAGCGTTCAACAACAATAACAACGGCGTTACGTCCTGTCCGCACTTCGATTGTAGTCAAGGGCCGTATCCATCATAAAAATTCGTATCGTACGATACAGTGTTCAAGAATAGGCGATGCCATTGGCGGCCTGCTGAGGGGCGGTTCCAGAGAGAGTTTGCCGAGCCCGACACGGGTTGACGCGCCCAATGTCGGAGGTACCACACGCAGTAGCGTGGATACAGGCCACCGAACGTTCGATCAAGGGTTCGTGGACTCAAGAGTCAATGGCTTCGACGGCCCAGGTCACGCCAGTGGTACGCGGCAGGCGGGAGACGCTGCGTCAGGCGCCGGGCAAACGCCCGAAATGGCCGCGTATGTAGAAAGCCAGCGAAGAGCCTGGCAAGCCGCGAGGGATGTGCAAATCCGCGATCAGTTGTTCGGTCAGCCCAGTCCGGGGCGCGTCAATGGGCAGGATGTCGAACCTTTTTCGGCGCGAACCCTTGAAGAGAATGCCAAGACGGCGGTCAAGGCGAAGGAGACCGCGCTGCCGCCGACTAACACGACCCTGCTCAAGACCGCAGCGATCACGACGGCGATCAGCGTACCTGTGACGTCGATCGGCCTGGTCGTGGTCGGGAGTGTCAACGAAGCGCTCAAGCCGCTGATCAATCCGCCGCCTGCACCCGTGACACCAGAAAGCATCGAAGAAGGGCGGCTCGTCGATTATGCGCAAAACACTACTTTTCTGTTGGTCAATACCTTGTCGAAACTGCGTGGAGAGCAGCTTGTCGAGCCGAACCTGAGCTGGATGATGCAAACCAGAGAGGAGCGCCTTGACTCGCTGGAGGCCATGATTGGCTATGTCGAGCGGGAGCTGGGTAAAGAGGCCAAGGCCCAGAACATTGATTTTCAGCCGGCGTCCACGGGGCCTGAAAAAGACGCCATCAAGGCGCGTGTGATCGATTTGGAGAGCCGGATGGCAGCTCTTTCAGCGTTGCTGGGGGCCATTAGCATCACACCCGCGCCCAAGTCCAATACGCTGGTTTCGCCGATAGGGAACGCTTCGCAGCGGCTGGTGGCCATCCAATAGCCTTGCAGGGTTGGCGCCGCGTTAACCCTGCCTACGCGCCCGTCGTATCCCAGCGACGGGCGTTTCGCCCTCAGCTAAAGCGTGCGAACTTTCCCACCCTACGCTAACCTGCCTCGATGTTTACGAGGTCAACTATGCACATTCATATTCTGGGTATCTGCGGCACGTTCATGGGTTCGATGGCGGTTCTGGCCAAAGAGCTGGGCCATCACGTGACGGGCTCCGATGCCAACGTTTATCCACCGATGAGCACGCAACTGCAGGCGCAAGGGATTGAACTGACCCAAGGTTACGATCCTTCGCAATTCAACCCGGTGCCGGACCTGGTGGTGATTGGCAATGCGATGTCGCGCGGCAACCCGGCGGTCGAATACGTGCTGAATAAAGGCTTGCCTTATGTTTCAGGTCCCCAGTGGCTGGCTGATCACGTGCTGCAAGGCCGCTGGGTATTGTCCGTCGCCGGCACCCACGGCAAGACCACCACCAGCAGCATGCTGGCCTGGGTGCTGGAGCACGCAGGTATGAGCCCGGGCTTTCTGATCGGCGGCGTTCCGCAGAATTTCTCGGTGTCGGCGCGTCTGGGGGATACGCCGTTTTTCGTGATTGAGGCCGATGAATACGACAGCGCCTTTTTCGACAAGCGTTCCAAGTTCGTCCACTACCGCCCACGCACGGCGATCCTGAACAACCTGGAGTTCGATCACGCTGACATCTTTCCCGATCTGCCGGCCATCGAGCGGCAATTCCATCACTTGGTGCGTACCATCCCAAGTGAGGGCCTGGTGATCCATCCGACGACTGAGCCGGCGTTGCAGCGTGTGATCGACATGGGCTGCTGGACCCCGGTTCAAACCACCGGCGCAGGCGGACAGTGGCAGGTCAAGCTGCTCAGCGAAGACGGTTCCCGATTTGAGGTACTGTTCGAAGGCGAAGCTCAAGGCATCGTCGATTGGGGCATGACCGGCCAGCATAACGTCGCCAATGCCTTGGTGACCCTGGCGGCTGCGCGACACGTGGGCGTGACGCCCGCCGTGGGCGTCGCCGCATTGAGCGCGTTCAAGAGCGTGAAGCGGCGGATGGAAAAGGTTGCCGACGTGAAGGGTATTACTATCTACGACGACTTTGCCCACCACCCCACGGCGATTGCCACCACGTTGGATGGCCTGCGCAAACGCGTGGGCGATGCGCAGATTATTGCGATCGTCGAGCCGCGCTCCAATTCCATGAAGCTGGGGGCGCACCGCGATGGCCTGCCCGAAAGCGTGAATGATGCCGACCAAGTGGTGTGGTACGCGCCCGCCAACCTCGGCTGGGACCTGCCGGCCATCGCCGCGCTGTGCAGCGTGCCCTCGACAGTACGTGACTCATTGGAGGGCATCATCGAGCACGTCAAACACCTGGCCAAGCCGGGCACCCACGTGGTGATCATGAGCAATGGTGGCTTTGGCGGCTTGCACGGCAAGCTGGCTGAGGCACTCCAGTGAGCGGCCCGGAACGTATCACGCTGGCGATGACCGGCGCGTCCGGTGCGCCGTATGGTCTGCGCCTGCTGGATTGTCTGGTGCGTGAAGACCGTGAAGTGCACTTCCTGATCTCCAAGGCGGCGCAGTTGGTGTTGGCGACCGAGACCGACGTGGAGCTGCCGGCCAAAGTGCAGATGATGCAAGCGTTTCTCACCGAATACACCGGTGCGGCGGCGGGGCAGATCAAGGTGTATGGCAAAGAGGACTGGATGTCGCCAGTGGCGTCCGGCTCCGGCGCGCCGGCGGCGATGGTGGTAGTGCCGTGCTCCACCGGCACCCTGTCGGCGATTGCCACCGGAGCGTGCAATAACTTGATCGAGCGCGCGGCGGACGTCACCTTGAAAGAGCGGCGCCAGTTGATTCTGGTGCCACGCGAGGCGCCTTATTCCAGCATTCACCTGGAGCACATGCTCAAGTTGTCGAACATGGGCGTGACCATTTTGCCGGCGTCGCCAGGCTTCTATCACCAGCCGCAAACCATTGATGACCTGGTGGACTTTGTGGTGGCGCGTATTCTCAACCTGCTGAACATCCCCCAGGACATGCTGCCGCGTTGGGGCGAGCATCACTTGAGTGGCGATGAATAAGGCGCTGTGGGTTGTGCTGGTGCTGCAGCTGACAGGCTGCGCCACCGCGCGCACGCTGGATGCGGCGCAACCGGGCGCGCCAGTGGTGTACGCCGGGACCCGGCTGGATATGTACGCGATTGACGGCGGCTGCTGCGCCAGGGACAGGTTCGGCGCCGAGGCCCCCACCTATCCCCATATCGACCTGCCCGCCAGCGCGTTGCTCGATACGCTGCTGTTGCCACTGTCATTGTTGACCGTGCTGGGTGTCGGCTTCAACGCCACCGGCGGCCTGTGACGCAAACCTCAACAGCACCACAAACTCATGTGGGAGGGGGCTTGCCCCCGATAGCGGAGTGTCAGTCACTGAAGAGATTGACTGGACTACCGCCATCGGGAGCAAGCCCCCTCCCACATTGGGTTCAGTGTTCGCCTTTATTTATTTACCGAGCTTGCGCAGCTCATCCGACTCCACCACCCGCACGCCATCCTGCTCTTCCAGCGCCAGACGCCACATGGCGCGGGCCAGTTCGCACACTTCGATACCGTGGTACTTGCCCGGAATCAACCGAGACAGCGGCCCGGCCAGTTGTTCGGCCAGCCGAGGTTCGAGTCGTTCCCCCAACAATAATGATGGCCGCACGATGGTCAGTTGCGGCCAATCCTGGGCTCTCAATGCCTGTTCCATTTCCCCTTTGACGCGGTTGTAGAACACCGAGGATTTCGGGTCGGCGCCAATCGCACTGATCACGATCAGGTGCCGTGCGCCCAGTTCCCGAGCGCGCCTGGCGAAGGCCACCACCATGTCCAGGTCGACCGCACGGAACGCCGCTTCGGAACCGGCCTTCTTGATTGTGGTACCCAAACAGCAGAAGGCGATATCCACCTGGCCGCTCAACTGGGGCAGCAACACTGCCGGGTCGCCTACCGGGTTTTCCAAGCGTGGGTGTTCGGCCAGTGATTTGCGGCTCGGTGCCAGCACGCGGGTTACGGTGGGTTCGTTGAGCAGGCGGTCCAGCAAGTGTTCGCCAGTGAGGCCGGAAGCGCCGGCCAGTAAGATATGCTGCGGTGTCAGGTACATGGTGTTTCCCCCTTGTTACACGTTACAGCTTAGTTGCCTTTGGCTTCCTTGCTATTCATTGAGACGCTTTCGAGCGCCTTTCGTGCCTGCTGTTTACGTAATAATTGCCAGTGGGCGATCACGCCCTTGGGGGCCCAGATCTGCGGTTCGGAGGCTTCGAAGTTGTCCGCCTGTTCGCGCTCGGCCACGTGCAGTTGTGCCAGTTTGAAGGCCTGTTGCAAATCGTCCGTTTGGTTGAAAGCCTGTGCGAAAAGGGCATCGCCGAAGTAGGTAAAGTCCGCCTCTTCCGAACAGCCGAACGACACGCGATCAGCGCGCGAGGCGGTCATGATCAACGTGCGCTCATCTTTCAATGCCGGGATGAAGCCGCCGGAGTAGCAGGCGGAAATCACGATGATCTTGTCGCGGTTTTTCAGTGGCGCGAGCACGGCGGCCAGCTCATCGGCCGGCAGGTCGGCCAGTTCCATGCGCGGCTGGTCGAGCACCAGTTCGTGTTCGTGGGTGCCGTGGCTGGTCATATAGATGAACACCAGGTCTTCCGGCCCGCTGCGTTCGGCCAGGGTTTGTACGGCCCGGCGCAGGTTTTCGCGGGTGGCCATTGGCCGGTCGGCAATATGGTCGCGGTGGTTGACCAGGCGAATCTGCCCATGGGCACCGAAGCGGGTGGCGAGCATGTTGCTGACGTAATCGGCTTCGCGCAGGAACACGCTTTGCTTGCCGTCGCCGGCCAGCGCCAGGGTGTAAAGCTCGACGGCAGGCGTGGACGCGGGGACGGCGGCGAGGGCCTCGGCCAGCAAGTGGCCCTGGGCCAATACGCCGATTTCCAGTGGGTCGGGCAGCAGCTTGCCTTCGGCGTCGCGCACGCGCATGCCGTTGACCCAGGTGCCGGCCTGTACCGTACCGTCGGTCAGCACCAGTGTGCCGCGGCCCTGGTAGCTGTCGCTGTCAAAACCGCCGATATAGAAGCTGCCATCGGTAAGGTTCAGGCGACCTTCACCGCTGAAGCGCCAGTCGCTGAACTGGCCGACGTAATGGCTGCCATCGACGCCGATCAGTTCGCCTTTGCCGCTCAGCGCGCCTTCCTTGAACTGGCCGATCCAGACGTCGCCATCGGCGTTTTCATAGCGTCCCTTGCCGTTGAGCTGGTTCTGTTTGAACTGGCCGACGTAGATATCGCCATCCGCGCTGTTGAACGTGCCATTGCCTTCCAGCTGGCCATCGACGAAGTGACCGCTGAACTGATTGCCGCTGTCGTCGTTGCGCTGGCCTTCGCCATTGGGTTTGCCGTGGGCGAATTGGCCCTGGTATTGGCTGCCGTCGGCCAGCTCCAGGCGCCCGAGGCCGGAATACTGGTCGTCCTTGAACTCGCCGCGATAGGTCATCTGCCCTTCTTTGAGGGTGCCTTCGCCGTTGCGTCGACCGTTCTTGAAGCCGCCCACGTAGCTGCTGCCCGCCGTGGTCAGGCTGCCCTGGCCGTCAAACAGGCCTTGCTTGAATTGGCCCTTGTAGACTTCGCCGTTGCTGCCATGCCATTCGCCCTGCCCGTGCCACTGGCCGTTATCGAACTCGCCGGCGTACCAACTGCCGTTGGGGTAGTCGACGCGCCCCTGGCCTTGCAGCAAGCCGTTGACCACATCGCCCCGGTAGCGGCCGCCATCGGGCAGGCGCGCATCGGGCGGCAACAGCGATTCGCCATCTCCGCAAGCGGTGAGCAACAGGGCAAGGGCAAGGGGAGCGAGTGGGCGCATAGCGGGATCCGGATAATTGAGCGCCGAGTATGCCGCAGCTGCGCGTTTCATACATAAATTTACATACACTGTGGCAAGGTTTGTGGCCTCGCCACAGGCAACGTCCTACACGAAGCAGAGTGACAATGACTCAGCGATGTAAGCCGGTTTTTCCTGACCTTCGATTTCCAGGGTGGCGGTGGCCTTGAACAGCCACTGGCCAGGTTTTTTCTCGTGGACGTCGGTGAGGGTGACGTTCAGGCGCACCTTGGAGTCGACCTTCACCGGCTGTATGAAGCGCACGCTGTCCAGGCCATAGTTGATTGCCATTTTCAGGCCCTCGGGCATGATCAGGATGTCCTCCATCAGCTTGGGCATCAGCGACAGCGACAGGAACCCATGGGCGATGGTGCTGCCGAACGGGGTTTGCGCCGCCTTGACCGGGTCTACGTGGATAAACTGATGATCGCCGGTGGCCTCTGCGAACAGGTTGATGCGGGCCTGGTCGATGGTGAGCCATTCGGAACGTCCCAGTTCCTTGCCGACATAATCTTTGAGCTGCGCTACAGGTACACAGGGCATTGCGTTTCTCCCGGGTTCATCATTTTTATCCCCGCTGACGAGGGGTTTCTATGGGGTACAGAGAACCAATGTAGATCATCATGGGCAATCGGCCCGGTCAACCCAACATGCTTTTGGCGAATGCCGGAGCATAGGGCGGGCGTGCTTATAATGCGCACGAACTTTGAGGGGGCAGAGAGGATGCTGTTACGTGGCCTGACCTGGCTGGTGCTGTTTCAATTGATTGGCACTGCGCTCAATCATCTGCTGTTGCCGGTATTGCCGGGGCCGATCATCGGCCTGCTGCTGATGCTCGGCTTCCTGATCTGGCGCGGCGAAGTCAGCGAGCCGCTGAGCCTGGCGGCCGGCAGCCTGCTGCGGTATTTGCCGTTGCTGCTGGTGCCGCCGGCCGTGGGCGTGATGGTGTATGCCAAGGACATCGTTGCCGACTTCTGGGCCATCGTCGGCGCGCTGGTGCTGTCGCTGGTCATCGCGATGGGGGTTGTCGGCGTGCTGATGGAACAGATGGTCCGGCGCAAGGAGAAGAATCAATGATGTTCGACTGGCAGGGCGCCTGGGTGGCCGTCATTCATCACCCGTTGTTCGGTATCGGCATTACCCTGGGCGCCTATCAGCTGGTACTGGCGGCTTTCGAGAAAACCCGCTGGATTTTCCTGCAGCCGGTGCTGGTCTCCATGTTGCTGGTAATTGGCGTGCTGCTGATCTGCGGCCTGAGCTACGCCGAATACCGCAAGAGCACCGAGATCATGGGCGTTCTGCTGGGGCCGGCGACGGTGGCCCTGGCGGTGCCGCTTTACCTGAACCTGCGACGGATTCGCCAATTGTTCTGGCCGATTTTTACTACGCTGGTGATAGGCGGGGTGTTGGCCACCGGCCTGTGCGTGTTGTTGGGCTGGTGGTTCGGTGCCGAGCACAGGGTGCTGATGACCATGGCGCCCAAGTCGGTGACGTCGCCGATTGCGATGTTGGTGGCCGAGCAGATCGGTGGGGTGGCGGCATTGGCCGCCGTGTTCGTGCTGATCACCGGGGTGGCCGGCGCGATGATCGGCCCGGCGTTCCTGTCGCGCCTGGGTGTCTACAGCCCCGAGGCGCGCGGCATGGCCCTGGGCATGACGGCCCACGCTGTCGGCACCTCGGTGGCCCTGCAGGAAAGCGAAGAATGCGGCGCCTTTGCGGCGCTGGCCATGAGTTTGATGGGCGTGGCCACGGCAGTGTTTCTGCCGCTGGCTGTGTCGGTGATCGTTTAAACCGGGTTTAAGGAAACCTTTATGAGTCTGGCGCTGTTTCCACTCAACACCGTGCTGTTCCCTGGTTGCACCCTCGATTTGCAACTGTTCGAGGCGCGTTACCTGGACATGATCAGTCGCTGCATGAAAAAGGGCGAAAGCTTCGGTGTGGTGTGCATTCTCGATGGCAAGGAAGTCGGCCTGGCCCCGGATGGCTATGCGCTGATCGGCTGCGAAGCGCTGATCCGCGACTTTAAACAACAGGATAACGGCCTGCTGGGGATTCGCGTCGAGGGCGGGCGGCGTTTTCGCGTGCGCGATGCCCAGGTGCAGAAGGACCAGTTGCTGGTGGCCGAGGTGCAATGGCTGGAAGAGCTGCCGGACCAGCCGCTGGAAGAAGAAGATGCCGACCTGCTGGCGCTGCTGCAGGCATTGGCCGAGCACCCGATGGTCGCTGCGCTGGATATGGACGCCCATGCCGAGGGCCAGCAGGCCCTGAGTCATCAGTTGGCGTATCTGCTGCCGTTCACCGAGGCGGATAAAGTCGACCTGTTGCAACTCGACGATCCGCAGCAGCGGCTGGATGCGATCCAGATGTTGCTGGATGAATTGCAAGGTGAATTGTTCACCTGAACTTCGGACTTTCCTGGCGGGTTTTCAGACTTTGTTTGGTCGCTTCCTGGGCCCCCGACCCGCACTATTTTCCGATCACACCCCAATGATCGGAGATGACCATGCTTCAGCTGACACCCTCGGAACAAGTCGCCTGGGACGCGTATTTTGTCAGCGTGACCACCCACCTGCTCCAGCACGATCCCACGCGGGGCGCGCAATACATCGCCGAGCACGCCGCCGACATTGCCGATGAAATGCTGCTGGAACGACGCGAGCGTTGTGTTGAACGTCGCAGCGCGTCGGTGGACTGGATTGGCCCGGCCAAAGGTCAGTAGGCGTACCTGAGCAGCGCGTGGGACGTGCCGGTAAACGCGATAAAGCCGAGCACCGCCACCACCACGGGCAAGACCAGCCACCAGGCTTTTTGCGTCATCGGCGGCAACGGGCTGCGGTATTGAATAAGGGTGAGGCTCAATGCGCACACGCTCATGGCCAAGAGCGTACCGGCCAGGATATCCGTAGGCCAGTGAGCGCCCAGGTAGACCCGCGACAACGCGATGAACGCGGCAGGTATGCAGCCCAGCAGCAGCCAGGTCAGGCGCAGTCGCGTGGGTTGGCCTCGGCCGGCCAGTACCGCCAGGGCCAGGAATAACGCAAACGCGCCGGAGGCATGGCCGCTGGGCATGCTGAAACTGGTAAGGGGGTCGGTCAGGATCTCCGGGCGCCCGCGTGCGAAGAAGAGCTTGGTGCCGGTATTGATCACGGCGGCGCCCGCCAGCGTGGCGCCGACGAATATGGCATGACGCCACTGTCGCGCCAGCAACAACAGGCCGGTAAACACCGCGCTGGCGACGAACATTTTCTTGAATTCGCCCAACTGGGTGATCCGCACCATCACCTCGTCGAGCCACGGGCTGCGATGCTCCTGCACCAATGCGCTCAGGCCCTGGTCGAAATCGTTGAGATGCGGGTAGCCGATAAACAGCGCGACCAGCAACGTCAGGCTGGCGCAGCCGGTCCACAGGGTGGCTCGACGATGGCCGCGCAAGCTGCTGTTCAAGCTCAGCCCCAGCAGTGCTGCCAGGCAGGCCGCGACAATCGCCGCTTCCGGCCAGAAACCTTCGGGCAGGGGCAGGCGGAACGCAGCACCGGCAGCCCAGCCCGGCAACAGATAAGCCACTGACCAACCCGCCGCCGCGATAACGCTCACGATCGCGAAGCGCGGGAACGGCATGTCGCACATGCCGGCGACCATTGGCAGCATGGGGCGCAACGGGCCGATGAAACGCCCGACCAGCAGGCTGGCGATGCCGTACTTATGGAAGTAGGTTTGCGCGCCATCCATCCACTCCGGATGGTGACGCAGGCCGGGCAGACGCCGGATATTCTGATGGAAATGTCGGCCCAGGTAGTAGGAAACCCCGTCGCCCAATAAACCGCCAAGGAAGCCCAGCAGCAGGGTGTCACTCAACGACAGCGCGCCGCTGCCGGCGAGCGCGGCAATCGCAAACAGCAGCACCGTGCCCGGCACGATCAGCCCGGCGATGGCCAGGCATTCCACGCACGCGACGATAAACACCGCCGCCGCCAGCCATTGTGGGTTGAGGGTCAGCCAGCCGGTAATGCTATCGAGCCATTGGCCCATACAATCCACTCCATCAAGTGTGGGAGGGGGCGCTTGCCCCCTCCCACATTAAAATCTCTGTACGACAGGTATCGATTCCAGCCGGTTCAGTCTGTTCAGATCAAAAAATAATCGCGGCCTTCGACCTGCCCGCGCCGCAGCGGGTTCCGTGTGCAATAAGGCGCATAGCCAGCATCGACGAAGCGGTACATCAAATGCTCATCGCGTCCACTGGGAATGCCCAGCCGTGTGGTCTGGATAATCTGCGTGGGCACCTGGCCCACGTCCTCGACATACAACTGTTCCTGATCGAAGCGCTTGGCATCCCACATCGGCACCTTCAGGCCCAGCGCCTTGCACAGCAGCGTCTGGCCCGCACAGAGTTTCTGCGAGGAGCGCGGGCTACCGTCGGGGTTGGGGTTGTTCAACAGCATTTGCGCCAGGCTCGCCGGCCCGGACACCTCATCGACCCAGGGATAGGCCGATTTGATCAGCACGGCATTGCCCGGGCCATGGGCGCTGAAGTTCAGCGAATCACCGCCACGGGCGTAGTACATGTAGATATGCCCACCATCCAGAAACAAAGCCTTACGCTTTTCTGTGTAGCCGAGTGAAGCGTGACTGCCTTTTTCGGCCACGTAATAGGCTTCGGTTTCGATAATGCGCGCGCAAAGCCAGGTTTCGCCGACACGATGGCGAATGACTTTTCCCAGCAGTTCTTGCGCGAGCAACTGGGCGTCACGGTCGAAGAAGCTGTCGGGGAGGGCGCGGGTGGGGCGTTCGGGCGTCATTGTGGGCATAACGTTCAGGGTTATTACGGCTAAATGTGACGGAATCATAACAACTCTCACCTTAATTACCGCTGAACCCCAGGTTTTTACAGTTCATTTCGACCATCCGCCCCTCACCGCTGTCAGTCAGGCGGCGTCACAGCTATAATCTGCCGCTTTCCTCTTTGCCAAGACTTCCTGACCCATGACTGAGTCCGTTCTTGACTACATGACCCGCCTGGGTCGCGCTGCCCGTCAGGCCTCGCGGTTGATCGCCCGTGCGAGCACTGCGCAGAAGAACCGTGCCCTGCTGGCCGCCGCCGATGCTCTGGATGCTGCGCGCTCCGAGTTGGCCGCCGCCAACGACCAGGACCTGGCCAACGGCCGCGCCAATGGCCTGGAACCGGCCCTGCTGGATCGTCTGGCACTGACCCCGGCGCGTATCGACGACATGATCGAAGGCTTGCGTCAGGTGGCCAAGTTGCCTGACCCCATCGGTGAAATTCGCGATATGCGTTACCTGCCGTCCGGCATTCAGGTCGGCAAGATGCGCGTCCCCCTGGGCGTGATCGGCATCATCTACGAGTCGCGTCCGAACGTGACCATCGACGCCGCGAGCCTGTGTCTGAAGTCGGGCAACGCCACCATCCTGCGCGGCGGTTCCGAGGCGATCCATTCCAACCGTGCCATCGCGGCCTGCATCCAGCAGGGCCTGGCCGTGGCCGAGTTGCCCGCCGAGGTGGTGCAAGTGGTGGAAACCACCGACCGCGCAGCGGTTGGCGCGCTGATTACCATGCCCGAGTTCGTTGACGTGATCGTGCCCCGTGGTGGCAAGAGCCTGATCGAGCGCGTCAGCCGCGACGCCAAGGTGCCGGTGATCAAGCACCTGGACGGCGTGTGCCACGTCTTTATCGACATCGCCGCCGACCTCGACAAGGCGATCCGCATCGCCGACAACGCCAAGACCCATCGCTACGCGCCGTGCAACACCATGGAAACCCTGCTGGTGCACGCCGGCATTGCCGAGCGCGTGCTGCCGCCGCTGGCCGCCATCTACCGCGACAAGGGCGTGGAGTTGCGCGGTTGCGAGCGTACCCGTGCGCTGCTGGGCGCGGACGTGATCGAGGCAACCGAGCAGGACTGGTACACCGAATACACGGCGCCGATCCTGTCGATCCGCATTGTCGACGACCTGGACCAGGCCATCGAACACATCAATACCTACGGCTCCAAGCACACCGACGCCATCGTCTCCGAGCATTTCAGCGATGCCCGGCGTTTCCTCAATGAAGTGGATTCCGCTTCGGTGATGATCAATGCCTCGACGCGCTTTGCCGATGGTTTCGAGTACGGCCTGGGGGCGGAAATCGGCATTTCCACCGACAAGCTCCACGCACGCGGCCCGGTCGGCCTGGAAGGCCTGACCAGCGAGAAGTACGTGGTGTTCGGCGACGGTCACGTGCGCACTTGATGGCTAAACGCATCGGGCTGCTCGGCGGTACTTTCGACCCCGTGCACATCGGCCATTTGCGCAGTGCCCTGGAAGTCGCGGATGCCCTGGCGTTGGATGAATTGCGCCTGATGCCCAATTTCCGGCCGCCCCACCGCGATACGCCGCAGGTGTCCGCGCAGCAGCGCCTGGAAATGGTGCGCGTTGCGGTGGAGGGCATAGCACCACTGGTGATGGATGATCGCGAGCTCAAGCGCGATAAACCGTCCTACACTGTCGATACCCTGGAGCTGATGCGCGCCGAGTTGGCCGCCGATGACCAGTTGTTTCTGCTTTTGGGCTGGGACGCATTTTGCGGCCTGCCCTCTTGGCACCGCTGGGAGGAACTCCTCCAGCATTGCCACATCCTGGTTCTGCAACGCCCGGATGCCGACAGCGAACCGCCGGATGCCTTGCGCAACCTGCTGGCTGCGCGGTCGGTAAGTGACCCCTTGGCCCTGACCGGGCCGAACGGGAATATTGCATTCGTCTGGCAGACCCCGCTTGCGGTGTCCGCCACCCAGATCCGTCAACTGCTGGCCAGCGGTAAGTCGGTACGTTTCCTGGTGCCTGACGCGGTCCTGGCCTACATCGATGCGCACGGGCTTTACCGTGCGTCGAACTGAAAAGGCGCGCTTGTCGCTACGCACCATCGTGCAGCGAGCGCCCGAACATACGAGCAAAACGAGTTTTATATGACGAACAAAGACGTAAGCAAAGTTAAGCGCAAAGGCACCTTCAAAAGCGCACCGCTGCCGGTAGAAGCCCACGTTGGCCCGGAACTGGCTGGCGAAGAGCTGGTAAAAGTCGCCGTGGCGGCCCTGGAAGACGTGAAAGCCCAGGACATCCAGGTGCTGGACGTACGCGACAAGCAGAGCATCACCGACTACATGATCATCGCCACCGGTACCTCCAACCGCCAGATCGGCGCGATGCTGGACAAGGTGCGCGAAGCCGTCAAAGCCCAGGGCGTGAAGCCGCTGGGTGAAGAAGGCAAGGGCGACAGCGACTGGGTGCTGCTGGACATGGACGACGTGATCGTGCACATGATGACCTCCAACGCCCGTCAGTTCTACGACCTGGAGCGTCTGTGGAAAGGCGCCGAGCAGAGCCGTGCCGCCGATGGCAAGCACCACAGCCCGGAAGTGGGCCATGCGCACTTCGACAAGCTCAACAAAGACCAGGAATAAGGAACGGCTGTGCGCCTGCGTCTGATCGCTGTCGGTTCACGCATGCCCAAGTGGGTGGAAGAGGGCTGGCACGAGTATGCCAAGCGCCTGCCTGCCGAGCTTTCGCTTGAGCTGGTGGAAATACCGCTCAATACCCGGGGCAAGAACGCCGACGTGGCGCGCTTTATCCGTCAGGAAGGCGAAGCCATGTTGGCCAAGGTCGGCCCCAACGAGCGCATCGTCACTCTTGAAGTGCACGGCAAGCCCTGGAGCACCGAGCAGTTGGCGGTGGAACTGGACCGCTGGCGCCTGGATTCGCGCACCGTCAACTTCATGGTCGGCGGTCCCGAGGGGCTGGCGCCGGAAGTCTGTGCGCGGGCCGATCAGCGCTGGTCGCTGTCGGCGCTCACGCTGCCGCACCCGTTGGTAAGGATCCTGATCGGTGAACAGCTGTATCGCGCCTGGACAGTTCTGTCCGGGCACCCTTATCACAAATAATCTGCGCCATTGTCGATGACCCAGCCAATCCGCATCAAGGACCACGAGAAGGACGCACGTCTTGTACGCGCGCGCGTGGTGTTTGGCGCGATCATGGTGGTGGCATTGATTGGTGTGCTGATCGCCCGTCTGTATTACCTGCAGGTGATACAGTACGAGTATCACTCCACCTTGTCGGAAAACAATCGGGTGCATGTGCAGCCGATCCCGCCGACCCGTGGGCTGATTTTCGACCGCAATGGCGTGGTGGTGGCGGATAACCGGCCCAGCTTCAGCCTGAGCATGACCCGCGAGCGTTCCGGCGACTGGCAGCAAGTGCTTGATGTGATTGTCGAAGTGCTGCAGCTGACGCCGGAAGACCGGGGGATTTTCGAGAAGCGCATGAAGCAGGGGCGCCGGCCTTTCGAGCCGGTGCCGATCCTGTTCGAGCTCAACGAAGAGCAGATCGCGCGGATCGCAGTGAACCAGTTCCGCCTGCCCGGCGTGGAAGTGGTGGCGCAGTTGGTGCGGCATTACCCGCAGGGGCCGCACTTTGCCCACTCGGTCGGCTATATGGGGCGCATCAACGAGAAAGAGCTGAAAAGCCTCGATCCGGTCAATTACAGCGGCACCCATCACATCGGCAAAACCGGCATCGAGCGTTTCTACGAGCCCGAACTGCACGGCCAGGTGGGTTACGAAGAGGTCGAGACCAACGCCCGTGGCCGCGTGCTGCGCGTGCTCAAGCGCACTGACCCATTGCCGGGCAAGGACATCGTGCTGAGCCTGGACATCAAGTTGCAGGAAGCCGCCGAAATGGCGCTGGGCGGTCGTCGCGGTGCGGTGGTGGCGCTGGACCCGAAGACTGGCGAAGTCCTGGCCATGGTCAGCCAGCCGAGTTTCGACCCCAACCTGTTCGTGACCGGTATCAGCTTCAAGGCCTACGCCGAGTTGCGCGACTCCATCGACCGGCCGCTGTTCAACCGGGTGCTGCGCGGCCTGTATCCACCGGGGTCGACCATCAAGCCGGCGGTGGCGATTGCCGGCCTGGATTCAGGGGTGGTCACCGCGTCGAGCCGGGTCTATGACCCCGGCTATTACATGCTGCCCAACTACGATCACAAATACCGTAACTGGAACCGCTCCGGTGACGGCTATGTCGACCTGGATACCGCCATCATGCGCTCCAACGACACCTACTTTTATGACCTGGCCCACAAGCTGGGGATCGATCGCCTGGCGGCCTACATGGGCAAGTTCGGCCTCGGTCAGAAGGTCTCCCTGGACATGTTCGAAGAGTCTCCCGGCCTGATGCCGTCGCGCGAATGGAAGCGCGCGACGCGCCGCCAGGCGTGGTTCCCCGGCGAAACCCTGATCCTCGGCATCGGCCAGGGCTATATGCAGGCCACCCCGCTGCAACTGGCCCAGGCAACGGCGCTGGTGGCGAACAAGGGCGTGTGGAACCGGCCGCACCTGGCCAGGACCATCGAAGGTGAGAAACCGGTGGATGAGAACCCGATCCCCGACATCGTGCTGCGCGACCCGTCCGACTGGGCCAAGGTCAATCACGGCATGCAGCAGGTGATGCATGGCGCTCGCGGCACCGCACGCAAGGCGGCGCTCGGCGCGCAATACCGCATCGCCGGCAAGAGCGGTACCGCTCAGGTGGTCGCGATCAAGCAGGGTGAAAAATATGACCGCTCCAAGGTGCAGGAGCGCCACCGCGACCACGCCTTGTTTGTCGGCTTTGCCCCTGCCGATGACCCGAAAATCGTGGTGGCGGTGATGGTGGAGAACGGCGAGTCCGGCTCCGGTGTGGCCGCGCCTGTGGTGCGCCAGATCATGGATGCCTGGCTGCTGGCCCCCGACGGCAAGCTCAAGCCCGAATATGGCGGCCCCCCTTCAAGCCCCGAGGTTACGGCCCGTGAAGAGTAATTTTGACCGCATCCTCTCCAGTGAAGATGTGATGCGTCGCCGTGCGACGTTGCTGCAACGCATGCACATTGATGGCCCGTTGCTGGTGCTGCTGCTGATACTGGCGGCTGGCAGTCTGTTCGTGCTGTATTCGGCCAGCGGCAAGAACTGGGACCTGCTGATCAAGCAAGCGTCGTCATTCGGCCTGGGCCTGTTGTCGATGGTGGTGATCGCCCAGCTCGAGCCGCGTTTCATGGCGCGCTGGGTGCCGCTGGGTTATGTCGCCGGAGTGCTGCTGCTGGTGGTGGTGGACGTGATGGGTCACAACGCCATGGGCGCGACCCGCTGGATCAACATTCCGGGGGTGATTCGCTTCCAGCCGTCGGAATTCATGAAGATCCTGATGCCGGCCACCATCGCCTGGTACCTGTCCAAGCGCACCTTGCCGCCACAGCTCAAGCATGTGGGGATCAGCCTGGTCCTGATCGGCGTGCCGTTCATTCTTATCGTGCGCCAGCCGGACCTCGGCACTTCGTTGCTGATCCTGGCGGGCGGCGCGTTCGTGCTGTTCATGGGCGGCCTGCGCTGGCGCTGGATTCTCAGCGTGCTGGCCGCTGCCGTGCCGGTGGCGGTGGCCATGTGGTTCTTCTTTATGCACGACTACCAGAAGCAGCGGATCCTGACGTTCCTCGACCCCGAAAGCGACCCGCTGGGTACGGGCTGGAACATCATCCAGTCCAAGGCCGCCATCGGCTCCGGCGGCGTGTTCGGCAAGGGCTGGCTGCTGGGTACCCAATCGCACCTGGACTTTTTGCCCGAAAGCCACACCGACTTCATTATCGCGGTGATGGGCGAAGAGTTCGGCCTGGTAGGCATTTGTGCGCTGCTGCTGATCTATTTGCTGTTGATCGGGCGCGGGCTGGTGATTACCGCACAGGCGCAGACGCTGTTCGGCAAGTTGCTGGCCGGCAGTCTGACCATGACGTTTTTTGTTTATGTTTTCGTCAACATCGGTATGGTCAGTGGCCTGCTGCCGGTGGTTGGGGTGCCGTTGCCATTCATTAGCTACGGCGGAACTTCGCTGGTGACATTGCTGTCAGCGTTTGGGGTTTTGATGTCGATTCATACGCATCGCAAATGGATCGCTCAGGTTTGAATAAGGTGAAGATGTCAATGCAAGTAATGCGCGGCTGGGCCACTCGGCATGCGTCCTGGATGGGCCTGATTGGGCTGCTGGGCGCCACGCAGGAGGCCCAGGCCGGTGACTACGATGGCTCACCTCAGGTCGCCGAATTCGTCGGTGAGATGACCCGCGACTACGGTTTCGCCGGTGAACAGCTGATGGGCGTGTTTCGCGAAGCCCGCAAGAAGCAGGCGATCCTCGACGCCATCTCGCGCCCTGCCGAGCGGGTCAAGCAGTGGAAGGAATATCGCCCGATGTTCCTCACCGACGCCCGCGTGGCCCGGGGCGTGGACTTCTGGCGCCAGCACGAGGCGGTATTGGCCCGCGCCGAGCAGGAATACGGCGTGCCGGCCCAGGTCATCGTCGCGATCATCGGCATTGAAACCTTCTACGGGCGCAACACCGGCAGTTACCGTGTGATCGACGCGTTGTCGACCCTGGGCTTCGATTACCCGCCGCGCGCCGAGTTCTTCCGCAAGGAGCTGCGCGAATTCCTGCTGCTGGCCCGCGAAGAACAGGTCGACCCGATGACCCTCAAGGGCTCGTACGCCGGAGCGATGGGCTTGCCGCAGTTCATGCCGAGCAGCTTTCGCGCCTATGCGGTGGATTTCGACGGCGACGGGCATATCAATATCTGGAGCAACCCCGACGATGCCATCGGCAGCGTGGCCAGCTACTTCAAGCGTCACGGCTGGGTGGGCGGAGAACCGGTGGTGGTCCGCGCCGATGTGACGGGCGAGCGCGCCGATGAAGGCCTGACCCAGGGTATCGACCCGGTGAAGACCGTCGGGGAGTTGCGAGCGCTGGGCTGGTCGAGTCAGAATGCGCCACGCGATGATATGCCGGTGACGGCGTTCCGCCTCGAAGGTGAAAATGGCCCGGAATACTGGATGGGCCTGAAGAATTTCTACGCAATCACGCGTTATAACCGCAGTGTGATGTACGCCATGGCCGTGCATCAGCTGTCAGACGAGCTGGTTCAAGCACGGGGCAACAAGTAATGCGGGTATCGCCGTTCAAAAAACCGCTCAAGCTGGTGGCGTTCGCCGCGTTGTCCCTGCTGGTCGCCAGTTGCTCCACGACGCCGAATCGAGCGCCAGCCAAGAAGGCCGGCGGCGCGGTGGTTCGCGCCCAGCCGGGCCTGGACATCAACCGTGCGCACAAAGACGGCGCGCCGTGGTGGGATGTGGATGTGTCCAAGATCCCGGATGCCACGCCCACCCTGCACTCCGGCCCCTACAAGGCCAACCCCTATACCGTGCTGGGCAAGAATTACTTCCCGCTGCAGGAATCCAGGACCTACGTGCAGTCGGGCACGGCGTCCTGGTACGGCACCAAGTTCCACGGCCAGAACACCGCCAACGGCGAAGTGTATGACCTGTACGGCATGAGTGCGGCGCACAAGACCCTGCCGCTGCCCAGCTACGTGCGCGTGACCAACCTGGACAACAACCGCACCGTGATCCTGCGGGTCAACGACCGTGGGCCGTTCTATTCGGACCGGATCATCGACCTCTCCTATGCCGCTGCGAAGAAACTCGGTTACGCCGAAATCGGTACCGCACGGGTGAAAGTCGAAGGCATCGACCCGGCGCAGTACTGGGCCCAGCGTGGCAAGCCGGCGCCGTTGATGCTCAACGAGCCGCAAACCCCGCAACCGCAAGTGACGGCGTCGACCGGCAAGATCGAACAATGGACACCGCCGCCGGCGCAGCATGCTCCGGACACCGTGGTCGTGCCCCATGCGGCGCCCGGTGCCTCCAAGGTGGGCGGGCAGTACCTGCAGGTGGGCGCTTTCGCCAACCCGGATGCGGCAGAACTGTTAAGGTCCAAGCTCAGCGGCATGGTCAGCGCGCCGGTGTTCATCAGCTCCATCGTGCGTAACCAGCAGACCCTGCACCGTGTGCGCATGGGGCCGATCGGCTCGCCGAGCGAAGTTGCGCAAGTGCAGAACAGCGTGCGCCTGGCTAACCTGGGGCAACCCAGCGTAGTGACCGCGGAATAAGGCAATACAGGATTGAAGGTTCAGGCGCGTGCGCGTGCCCGGGCCCTGGTTGTTGGCTCGTTGAACAATAAAAACCCAGGGGCAAGGGGTGAGCGGGCAACCGAACACGTGACAGTCTGGAAGCGGGCTGTCTGAATAGTTTTGCCCGCGAGGGCAAGTTTCCATAAGCAATTTCGAGAGACGGATGAACATCACCACCTTAGCCAAACGTACGTGCCTGCTTATCTCGCTGATCATCACCCCGGCCGCCTGGGCGGTTGAGATGGTGCCGGCTTCCCCGCAACTGGCCGCCAAGGCCTGGGTCCTCATGGATGCCGCCAGTGGCAACGTGCTGGTCGAAAACGGTGGTGACGTGCGTCTGCCGCCTGCCAGCCTGACCAAGCTGATGACCGCCTACATCGCGACCCTGGAAATCCGTCGCGGCCAGATCGGCGAGAACGATCCGGTGACCGTCAGCGAAAACGCCTGGCGTACCGGTGGTTCGCGGATGTTCATCAAGGTCGGCTCGCAAGTCACGGTCAGCGACCTGCTGCACGGCATCATCATCCAGTCCGGCAACGACGCCAGCGTAGCCCTGGCCGAACACATCGCCGGCAGCGAAGATGCGTTCGCCGACATGATGAACAAGACGGCCGGCGACCTGGGCATGACCAACAGCCACTTCATGAACCCGACCGGCCTGCCGAACCCGGAGCATTATTCGTCGGCTCACGACATGGCAATCCTGGCCCGCGCGATCATCCGTGTCGACCCGGTGCACTACGCGATCTACTCCCAGAAGGAGTTCTTCTGGAACAACATCAAGCAGCCTAACCGCAACCTGTTGCTGTGGCGCGACAAGACCGTCGACGGCCTGAAAACCGGTCACACCGACGAAGCCGGCTACTGCATGGTGTCGTCCGCCGTACGTGATGGCCAGCGCCTGATCGCCGTGGTCTTCGGCACCAACAGCGAGCAGGCCCGTGCGGCCGAGACGCAAAAACTGCTGACCTACGGCTTCCGCTTCTTCGAAACCCAGACCTTCTACCAGAAGGGCACCGAGCTTGCGACCGCACCGGTATGGAAGGGCGCGACCTCCCAGGTCAAGGCCGGCCTGGCCGATGACCTGACCCTGACCATGCCTAAAGGCCAGCTGAAAAAGCTCGCTGCCAGCATGACCCTGAACCCGCAACTGGTTGCGCCAATCGCCAAGGGTGATGTGATCGGTAAGGTTGAAGTCAAGCTGGACGACAAGGTGGTGCACAGCGCCGACCTGATCGCACTGGACGCCGTCGACGAAGGTGGTATCTTCCGCCGCGTGTGGGATAGCATCCGTCTATTCTTCTACGGCTTGTTCAACTGATTGTGTGCACCTGCAAAGCCCCGCGTTGATCCGACGCGGGGCTTTGCCGTCGCCACGGCTTACCGCTTACGAGGCCGTTCTGCCATGACCGATAAAGAAGTAAAGGCGCCAAAGATCGAATTCCCGGTGACGGATTATCCCATCAAGGTGATCAGCGATACCGGCGTAGGTCGCAAAGACACAATTCTTGAGATTGTGCGCAAACACGCGACGATCAACGACAACCGTGTGGACGAACGTTCCAGCTCCACGGGTAAGTACACGACGATCCAGTTGCACATCGTTGCGACGGATCAGGACCAGCTCTACAACATCAACAGCGAACTGCGGGCTACCGGCTTCGTGCACATGGTGCTGTGATGTCGCACGTCCTGGGCGTTCGCGAACTCGGCCGGATGGACTACGAGCCCGTCTGGCACGCCATGCAGCGCTTCACCAACGAGCGCGGCAGCGCGGCAGCGGATGAAATCTGGCTGGTCGAGCACCCGCCGGTGTTCACCCAGGGCCAGGCCGGCAAGGCTGAGCATCTGCTGCTGCCGGGTGATATTCCGGTGGTGCAGGTCGACCGAGGGGGTCAAGTGACTTACCATGGGCCTGGCCAACTGGTTGCCTACCTGTTGCTGGATGTGCGCAAGTTGGGGTTTGGTGTACGTGATCTGGTCAGCCGCATGGAGGCTTGCCTGATCGAGCTGCTGGCCAGTTACGGCGTGACCGCCGCGGCCAAGCCCGATGCACCAGGTGTGTATGTGGATGGCGCGAAAATCGCCTCCCTCGGATTGCGTATCCGGCACGGTTGTTCCTTTCATGGCCTGGCCCTGAATGTGGACATGGACCTGGCCCCGTTCCGACGGATCAACCCGTGCGGTTATGCGGGGCTGGCGATGACCCAGTTGAGCGACCATGCAACACCCATAGAATTTGCCGAGGTAAGTGCCCGGCTGCGCGCGCAGCTCGTCAAACACCTCGACTATGCTGAGCAGACGACCCTGACGGGCGGAATCGATTGATATGACTACTGATGTTGTGCAAACCATGATCCCGACGCTGGACATCACCGAGCGTCCAGCCCCGGCCCCGCGTGCCAAGGTGGAAGCCGGCGTCAAGCTGCGCGGCGCCGAGAAGGTTGCACGCATCCCGGTGAAGATCATTCCGACCACCGAACTGCCGAAAAAGCCTGACTGGATTCGCGTGCGTATCCCGGTCTCGCCGGAAGTCGACCGTATCAAGGCGCTGCTGCGCAAACACAAGCTGCACAGCGTGTGCGAAGAAGCGTCGTGCCCGAACCTGGGTGAATGCTTCTCCGGCGGTACTGCCACCTTCATGATCATGGGTGACATCTGCACCCGTCGTTGCCCGTTCTGCGACGTGGGCCACGGCCGGCCGAAGCCGCTGGACGTCAACGAGCCGCAAAGCCTGGCCATCGCCATCGCCGACCTGAAACTCAAATACGTGGTGATCACCTCGGTCGACCGTGACGACTTGCGTGACGGCGGCGCCCAGCACTTTGCCGACTGCATTCGCGAAATCCGCAAGCTGTCGCCCAACGTGATGCTCGAAACCCTGGTGCCCGACTACCGCGGTCGCATGGACGTGGCGCTGGAAATCACCGCCGCCGAGCCGCCAGATGTGTTCAACCACAACCTGGAAACCGTGCCGCGCCTGTACAAGGCTGCGCGTCCGGGTTCGGATTACCAGTGGTCGCTGACCCTGCTGCAGAAGTTCAAGCAGATGATGCCGCACATTCCGACCAAGTCCGGCCTGATGCTGGGCCTGGGCGAAACCGACGAAGAAGTCATCGAAGTCATGAAGCGCATGCGCGAGCATGACATTGACATGCTGACCCTGGGCCAATACCTGCAACCGTCCCGCAGCCACTTGCCGGTGCAACGTTTCGTGCACCCGGACACCTTCGCCTGGTTCGCCGAGGAAGGTTACAAGATGGGCTTCAAGAACGTCGCATCGGGCCCGCTGGTACGGTCTTCGTATCACGCCGATGAGCAGGCCAAGCTGGTCAAGGCGAGCCTGGTTTCGTAACACAGGCCTGTGCAACACCGCAGGTCCGATGTGGGAGGGGGCTTGCCCCCGATTGCGGTGTGACAGTCAATACATGAGTGACTGATACATCGCCATCGGGGGCAAGCCCCCTCCCACATTTCGTTATGCGTCATATTAGGGAGAATTGTGCATGACTGCTGCCGTACCTGCATTGCGCCTCGAAGGCACCATTGGCCTGATCGCCCCCGCCGGTCCTGCTGCGCTGGACGTCGAAAAAGCCGGGCAATGGATGCGCACCCGTGGCTATGAACTGCGAATTTTCCCCGGTGTGTATGAACGCGACGGCTACCTGGCCGGCAGCGATCAAGTGCGTCTGAACGACCTTCACGCCGCCTTCGCCGACCCCGAAATCGATGCCATCTTCTGCCTGCGCGGCGGCTACGGTTCGCCACGTTTACTTGATGCACTGGACTTCGACCTGCTGCGCGCCAACCCCAAGCCTTTCGTCGGCTACAGCGATATCACCGCCTTGCACCTGGCCATCAACCGCTATGCCGGCTTCGTCACATTCCACGGGCCGATGCTCAATGCAGACCTGCTCGGTGACAAGCAACCCCCTACCGAGTCCTCGCTGTTCAGCCTGTTGCGCGGCCAGTTGGGCGCCGGCAGTGTGCTCGCGCACCCGGTGGCCTACCCTTTGACCACGATCGAGCCAGGCATCGCCTGCGGGCGCTTGCTGGGCGGTAACTTATCGATGATTGCGGCGGTGATGGGCACCGCTTATGAAATTGACGCTGAAGGCATCATCCTGTTTATCGAGGACGTCAACGAGCCGCTCTATCGCATCGACCGCTTGCTGACGCATCTGCGCCTGGCGGGCAAACTGGATCAGATTGCGGGAGTGTTGGTGGGGGATGTGGCCGGTGTGGATCAGGTGGCGCTTGAACGACTGTTGAAACAGACCTTAGAACCGCTGTGCGTTCCGGTGCTGGCTGGTTGGCGCAGCGGGCATTGCGACCCGAACCTGACGCTGCCGATGGGCGCGCTGGTGCGGTTGGATGCGGGGGAACAGTGGGTGGTGTTGGAGCAGGATGTGGTGTTCAACCCTTGAAATAATCGTCGACTGCTAAACCGCAATCGGGGGCAAGCCCCCTCCCACAATTGGACCCTGTACACCCTTTGGAATGCAGTCAAATGTGGGAGGGGGCTTGCCCCCGATGACGGTAGTCGCCATACGCCAATCTATAGGCCCTGCACCGCCTCCAGCAACTTCACCGTCGGATACCCATCCGCCGGCCAGCCCAACGCTTGCTGCGCCGCCCGAATCGCCTTGCGTGTGTTGGCGCCGATGATCCCGTCGGCATTGCCCGCGTCATAGCCTTTGGCGCTGAGCGCCGTCTGCAGGTCGATACGTTGCGAGCGGCTCAGCGGCAGCTCATCCTTTGGCCAGCTCCCGCGAATCACCCCACCGCCACCAAAGCGCTCCGACAGCAGGCCAACGGCCAGCGCATAGGACGACGAGTTGTTGTACTTGAGGATCGCACGGAAGTTATCCAGCACCAGGAATGCCGGGCCACGGTAGCCGGCCGGCAGCAGCAGGGCGGCGGACAGCTGCTCGACGTTGGCCGGCAGGCTCACGCCGGGCGGCAGTTGGATGCCCAGTTTGAGCCATTCGGCGACGGTCTTGCGAATGCCACCATCGGCCAGGGAATAGTCGAAGCCCGAGGGCAGTTGCTGCACCTCGACGCCCCACGGCTGGCCTTTCTGCCACCCGGAGCTTTGCAGGTAATGGGCGGTGGAGGCGAGGGCGTCACCCGGGCTGTTCCAGATATCGCGGCGACCGTCACCGTCGAAATCCACCGCGTGGGTGTTGTAGGTGGTGGGGATGAATTGGGTCTGGCCCATCGCACCGGCCCAGGAACCTTTCATCTGGTCGGCCGGGATATCGCCGTGCTGGATGATCTGCAACGCCGCCAGCAGTTGCGCCTGTGCAAACGCCGGGCGGCGGCCTTCATAGGCCAGGGTCGCGAGGGAGCGGATCACCGAGTTATTGCCCTGGAACTGACCGAAGTTGCTTTCCATGCCCCACACCGAGACCAGTGCCTGGCGATCAACGCCGTAACGCTCCTCGATGCGCTGCAGGATATCGGCGTACTTGACCAGCAACGCCTGGCCGTTGCGCACGCGCAGCGGCGACAGCGCGCCATCGATGTATTCCCACACCGGACGGGAAAACTCCGGCTGGCTGCGGTCGGCGCGAATCACGGCCATGTCCGGGCTGACGCCGGCGAAGGCGTTATCGAAGACTTGCGCCGTGATCCCGGCTTGCAGGGCCTGTGCACGGAACCCGGCCTGCCATTCGGCGAAGGTCTGGGTCGGTTGGATGTTCAGGTTGTCCACCGCCAGCGGCGCCACGACGGCAGGCGCGACGGTCGGTGCGGTCTTGAGCGCGGGCAGGGGTTGAGCGTCCGCGGCGGTGGGTTTTTCCGCGCAGGCGACAAGCAGAATGAGGCTGGAGGCAGCAATCAACTGGCGAAGGTGCCAGCGACGGGAAAGACTAGAGGGCATGCACAGGTCCAGGGGGTTACAAATCCAGTGCAGACCTTATCATGCCAGAGGGGCGCTTGCCTTCAGGCAGCCACAAAGTAAGAAGCCTCCCAGCTGTCAGACTGGAAGGCTTCGCGGCGGTAGCTGCCTTTGCCCTTGCCGGCGCGTTCCTGACGGCTGCGGAACAGTGGCTGGGCGATGATGGATTTGGCCTTGTTCGGGCCATGCTTGGATGGCTTTTTGCTCATGGTCGGTCTCTCGCTGGATGGATGGAGCGGGGAAAATAATCTGCCTAAGTAGCGATGCTGTAAAGCCCGAAAATTGTAAACGCAATCAAAATGTGGGAGGGGGCTTGCCCCCGATTGCGGTGTGTCAGTCACCTGATGAATTGACTGGTCCACCGCTATCGGGGGCAAGCCCCCTCCCACATTGTTGCGCGGTGTTGCTGATGGACAGGTTACTCGGCAGGCAACGCCAGGCGCTGGCCGGCCATCAGCAGCGACAAGCGGCTCAAGCTCATCCAGGGCGAACCGGCCGCCTGGCCCTTGATCTGTGCATCGATGCGCTGCGCTTCCAGCAACAGTTGCGCCCAGCGTTGCGCCGAGTGCCGTTGCAGGGCCTTGCTCATCAGGGGCTTGCGCTTGTCCCACACCGGCGGCCGCGCCTGGCTGAAGCATTTGTCCAGCGGCGTGCCCTGGCTGTATTGCAAGGCAATGTTGGCCAGTACCCGCAGTTCCCGGGCCAGGGCCCAGAGAATCACCGGAGGTTCCACACCCTCGCCACGCAGCCCCTCGAGCATGCGCAGGGCGTGAGCGGGTTCACCGTTGAGTATCGCGTCCACCAGCCCGAAAACATCAAAGCGCGCACTGTCAGCCACCGCGCCCTGCACGGTTTCGACGGTGATCTGCCCCTCTTCGGCCATCAGCTTGAGCTTTTCGATCTCCTGGGCGGCGGCAAGCAGGTTGCCTTCGACCCTGGCGGCGATCAGCTCGACGGCCTCTTGCGTGGCCGCCATCCCCGCCTGTGACAAGCGTTGGCGAATCCACTGCGGCAGCTGGCTGCTGTCCACCGGCCAGATCTGAACGAACTGGGTCTGCGGGCCTTCCACCAGCGCCTTGCCCCATTTGGTTTTCTGCGCACTGCCATCCAGCTTGGGCAGGCTGATCAGCAACACCGTATCTTCAGCAGGGCGCGAGCAATATTCGATCAACGCTGCCGCGCCTTTATCGCCCGGCTTGCCCGAGGGCAGGCGCAGTTCCAGCAGGCGTTTTTCGGCAAACAGCGACATGCTCGCGCCGGCTTGCAGCAGCGTTCCCCAGTCGAAACTGGCGTCGGCACTGAACACCTGGCGTTCATCGAAACCTTGCTGGCGCGCCGCCGAGCGAATGGCGTCGGCTGCTTCCTGACACAGCAACGGGTCATCGCCGCTGACGATATAGACAGGCGCGAGACTACCTTGCAGGTGTTTGGCGAGTTGGGCGGGGGCGAGCTTCATAGGCAGGGCGAACGGGGCGCCAGGAGCGCCCCGTTTGGCTTACTCGACAGGTACTTCAACAGGCGACTGTTTCGGCGTGTTGTCTTCATACTCTTGCGCAGCCTTCAGGGCATCGGCGTCAGCCTTGGCCTTGTTGTCGGCGATCTGCTGCAACTCCGCCAGTTTTTCCGGGGTGAGCAGTTGCAGGCGAGTCATCATGCGCTGAACCAGCTCACGACGCATTTCCTTGCGGACCTGGAGTGTCTCGGAATCCGAACCCACCAGGTTGTTGCCGTCGTGGCTCACGACTTTCTGCACCTGGATCTTGTCGCCCATCAGCGGCAAGTTATCGCGGCCCTGTACTTCGAAGCTGACGGTGGTGGCCAACTCGATGTCGGACGCGCGGCCGGCACTGGCGTAGCTGATGTTGCGCTGGGTTTCGCGCTCATCGACCAGGTTCAGCTTGTAGGTAGCGCCGGTATAGACGTGCACGCCGGCGTTTTCCAGGCTCTGGCGCAGCTGAGTCACGGTTTCGCCATAGGCGTTACGTGCGCTGACGTCGAGTTCCTTGAGCGACAATTCATTGGTGCCGGTGCCGCGCAGCTGGAAGCCGCAAGCGCTCAACAGAACGGCCAGGCCCATTACCAGCAGATTGCGTTTGATCATGTTGTTGCTCCCCTTGAAACCAGGCGGGCCTTATCGAGGCCCTGAAGGTTTAGTTCGGCGCAGGGCTCAAGCCCTGCGCCCGATCCGATTTAGCTGGCGACGATATTGACCAGTTTTCCGGGCACTACGATCACTTTGCGGATCGTCAGGCCTTCGGTAAAGCGCAGCACGTTCTCGTTGCAGCGTGCAGCCGCTTCGACTTCTTCACGGCTGGCGCTGGCCGGCATGTCGATCTGGCCGCGCAGTTTGCCATTGACCTGGATCACCAACTGCAGCGTGTCCTGTACCAGCGCGCTGTCATCCTGCACCGGCCAGCGGGCGTCGATGACGGCACCGCTGTGGCCCAGGCGGCTCCACAGTTCGTGGCTGATGTGCGGCGTGATCGGCGCCAGCAGCAGGGTAACCGTTTCCAGGCCTTCCTGGATCAATGCGCGATCCTGTGCCGTGGCCTGCGGGGCTTTTTCCAGCACGTTCATCAGCGTCATCACTTGGGCGATGGCGGTGTTGAACTTGTGGTTCTGCCCTACGTCCTGACTGGCCTGGCGGATAGCCAGGTGGGTGCTGCGACGAATGGCTTTCTGTTCATCATTCAAGGTCGCGACGTCCAGCTTGCCCGGCAAGCCCTGGCTGACGTGGGCATGGGCCAGACGCCAGACGCGCTTGAGGAAGCGGTGCGAGCCCTCGACGCCGGAGTCGGACCATTCGGCGCTCATGTCGGGCGGCGAGGCGAACATCATGAACAGGCGGCAAGTGTCGGCGCCGAACTGATCGATCATCGATTGCGGGTCGACGCCGTTGTTTTTCGACTTGGCCATCTTTTCGGTGCCGCCGATTTCCACCGGCAGGCCGTCGGATTTGAGCTTGGCGCTGATGACCTTGGCTTTGCTGTCACGCTCGAGCTCGACGTCCGCCGGGTTGAACCAGGTGTAGGCGCCATTGGCTTCGCGGCGGTAGTAGGTCTCGGCGATCACCATGCCTTGGGTCAGCAGGTTCTTGAACGGCTCGTCGGAGCTGACCAGGCCTTCGTCACGCATCAGCTTGTGGAAGAAACGTGCGTACAGCAGGTGCAGGATGGCGTGTTCGATACCGCCGATGTACTGGTCCACCGGCAACCAGTGGTCGGCTGCGGATTTCTCGACCAGGCCACCTTCATAGTGCGGCGAGGCGTAGCGGGCGTAGTACCACGAGGACTCCACGAAGGTGTCCATGGTGTCGGTTTCACGCTTGGCAGGCTGGCCGCATTTCGGGCAGCTGCATTCGTAGAACTCGGGCATGCGCGCCAATGGCGAACCGGCGCCGTCCGGTACGACGTCTTCGGGCAGGACGACCGGCAATTGGTCTTCCGGTACTGGCACGTCGCCACAGCTTTCGCAGTGGATGATCGGGATCGGGCAGCCCCAGTACCGTTGACGGCTGATGCCCCAGTCGCGCAGGCGGAACTGGGTGCGCGAGGCACCGAGATTTTTCTTGATCAGGGCGACTTCGATGGCGTCGAAAGCGCCCTGGAAGTCCAGGCCGTCGAATTCGCCGGAGTTGATCAGCTCACCGTGCTCGCCATAGGCGTCCTGCCACGGGGCCGGGCTGGTGTCGCCCGCGCTGGTGCGTACCACCGACTTGATCGGCAGGCTGTACTTGGTGGCGAATTCGAAGTCGCGCTCGTCGTGAGCGGGGACTGCCATTACAGCGCCATCGCCGTAATGCATGAGCACGTAGTTGGCGACCCAGACCGGCAATTTCTCGCCCGTCAGCGGGTGCTCGACGAACAGCCCGGTCGGCAGGCCTTTTTTCTCCTGGGTGGCGACGTCGGCTTCGGCCACGCTGCCGCCCTTGCATTCGGCGATGAACGCCTGCAGCTCGGGGTTGTTCTGTGCGGCCTGGGTAGCCAGCGGGTGTTCGGCGGCCACGGCAACGTAGGTCGCGCCCATCAGGGTGTCCGGACGGGTCGTGAAGACCTTGAGTGCGCCCGCTTCGCCGATCGAGTCGACGTTGTACGGGAACTGCACTTCCATGCCCTTGGATTTGCCGATCCAGTTGCGCTGCATGGTCTTGACCTGTTCAGGCCAGCCCGGCAAGTCGTCCAGACTCGACAAGAGTTCATCCGCGTAAGCGGTGATCTTGAAGTAGTACATCGGGATTTCGCGTTTTTCGATCAACGCGCCGGAGCGCCAGCCGCGACCGTCGATGACCTGTTCGTTGGCCAGTACGGTCTGGTCGATCGGGTCCCAGTTCACGGTGCCGCTTTTTTTGTAGATCACGCCTTTTTCGAACAGGCGAGTGAACAGCCATTGTTCCCAGCGGTAGTAGTCCGGCTTACAGGTGGTCACTTCGCGGGACCAGTCCACCGCCAGGCCCAGGCTGCGCAGCTGGGTCTTCATGTAGGCGATGTTTTCGTAGGTCCACTTGGCGGGCGCCACGTTGTTTTTCATCGCGGCGTTTTCCGCCGGCATGCCGAAAGCGTCCCAACCCATGGGTTGCAGAACGTTCTTGCCGAGCATGCGCTGGTAGCGGGAAATCACGTCGCCGATGGTGTAGTTACGCACGTGCCCCATGTGTAGCTTGCCGCTGGGGTAAGGGAACATCGATAGGCAATAGAACGTCTCCTTGCCTGGCTGTTCGCTGACTTCAAAGGACTTTTGCTCGTCCCAGAAGGTTTGTGCGGCATTTTCTATTTCGCGGGGCTGATATTGTTCGTGCATGGCTACTTTTGAACTGGATAGGGGTGGCCTAATCCTCTTCGGTGCAACGTTCGGGTTGATCGACACCAAAAGCGGCGCGTCCATGCCCAAACCCTGCGGGAAGTGGAGTTACAGGAAGCGCCGTAGCATACATGACCCCACTCTATCGAGGGAAACCCTGATTGCGCAGGCCAGGCCGTCTGTCGCGGCACCGGGCAGGTGCAGCCACGGGGGCTACGCTGTTTATTGGGGAGCAAGTATTTCTTCAATGAGGTGAGGGGATGGCTGAATCGCAGCGAACTTTGACGAAACCGCAGTTATATGAAGGACTGATCGACCGTTTGGGTCGGGCATTGGATGCCGCAAGAACCGCAGGCCGATTGCGTGATGAACGGCCTCTGGAACTGGAGTTGCGAGGCTTGAGCCAGGCAGAGCTTGAACTGATCAAGCGCTATCTGGAATTGCACCACCAGCGCGCCGCTCATGGGCCGGCATCCCCGCCGGCCCACGAGTCGCCTCGTTCGGCCAAGGTAGTGTGGCTGAAGGATCTGGCGGCCGGTCGCAGCCCGGAAAATGTCCGGTCGATACGGTGCAAGTGACCCCGCGTTATCCGTTGATGTTTACAAAATATGCTCGTAAGGATTGTTGCTGAACCCCGTTGCATCTAGGCTTCGGGCATCTTTGGAGATGCCCGATGCCTTTTCGTTATTTCATTAAACAATTGTTGTTGCCGCCCGGTATTTTCCTGCTGTTGCTGGCGCTTGCCTGGTGGTTTCGCCGCAGTCGCCCGCGCCTGGCCGGGTGTTGCTTTGCCTTGGGATTGGGCGGGATGTGGTTGATCAGCCTGCCGGTGATGGTGCAGTGGGGCGCACATGCCCTGGAGACAGCGCCGCCGTTGGCCCGCGAAGACTGGGCAAACCTGGCCCAGCGCGCCGATGCGATTGTGGTGCTGGGCTCCGGTCGTGAGCGCGGCGACCTTGCGTGGGGCTCTGACCAGCCCACCGGTATCGGCCTGGAGCGTGAGCGTTACGCGGCGCGTCTGGCCAAGGCGTCCGGGTTGCCGGTGTTGACCACCGGCGGCCTGCACTACGGCACACCGCCCAGCGAGGCGGAGCTGATGGCGGTGTCGATGCAGGATGACTTCGGCGTCACGGTGCGCTGGAAGGAAGAGCGCAGCCGCACCACCTGGGAAAATGCGCAGATGAGCGCCGAGATTCTGTTGCCTCAAGGCATCAAGCGCGTGGTGGTGGTGACCCAGGCGTGGCACATGCCGCGTTCGGTGTGGAGCTTTGAGAAGGCCGGCTTCACCGTGGTGCCCGGGCCGGTGGGGTTTCTAGGCGTGGATCACGGTCGACCGCTTGGCGGGTGGATGCCGGAGGTCAAGTCGGTGTGGCAGAGCGGGCAGTTGATCAATGAGGCGGTGGGGCAGGTGGGGTATAGGTTGTTCTACAGATAACACCGCAGGACAAATGTGGGAGGGGGCTTGCCCCCGATAGCAGTGTGTCAGTCAGTACATTTGATACTGATACACCGCAATCGGGGCAAGCCCCCTCCCACATTGGTTATGTGTTGGCCGTCAGACGGTTTTGGCCATGCGGGCGGCCAGCAGCGCCCAGCCAAACAGCAGCAGGCACACAATGATCAACGGCCACGAGCGCCATTGCAGGTAAGGCGTCAGGTTGTGCATCGGCACCACTTCCCCATAAAGAATGCCGCGCTCGAATTGCGGGATCTGGGCGGTGATCTGCCCAAACGGGTTGATCAGGCCGGTCACGCCGTTGTTGGTGGCGCGGATCATCCAGCGTCCGGCTTCAAGTGCACGCATCTGCGCCATTTGCAGATGCTGCAGCGGGCCGATCGAGCGGCCGAACCAGGTATCGTTGCTGATCGTCAGCAGCAGGTCGCTCTGGGCCGACAGGCCGGCAGCGAACTCCGGGTACACCACTTCATAGCAGATGAACGGCGCAATCTGATAACCCTTGGCCTGGAGCATGGGTTGGTCGGATGGGCCGCGGGCGAAGTCCGACATCGGCAGGTCGAAGAAGGCGATCAACCCGCGCAGCATATCCTGCAGCGGCACGTACTCACCGAAAGGCACCAGCTTCTGCTTGAGGTAGGTGCCGTCACCTTCGCCGACCACCGTGATGCCGTTGAAGTAGCGCTTCTCGTGGCGCACCTCCTCGCGAATCGGTACCCCGGTGATCAGTGCGGTATTACGCTCGGAGGCAAACTTGCCCATCATGCCCAGGTAGCCTTCGACCGACTCCTTGAGTACCGGTACGGCGGTTTCCGGCCACACCAGCAGATCGACGCGTTTGGAGCTCAAACTCATGTCGCGGTACAGCGCCAGTTGCGCGTTGAGCTGCTCGGGGTCCCACTTCATGCTTTGTTCGACGTTGCCCTGAATGGCGGCCACGCTCAGGGGCGGGCCGGAGGGCGAGGTCCAGGCGTGATGCTTGAGCGCCAGGCCGATGGCCCACGGCGCGACGAGCAGCACCAGGCCGGCCGCGATAAAGCTGTTGCGCTGGCCCGCCAGCAGGCGCGGCAGGTTGCACAGCAGGGCGGCGGTCAACGCCAGTGCGAACGAAATCAGCCACATTCCGCCCAATGGCGCGAGGCCGGTCAGCGGGCCATCGAGTTGACTGTAGCCCGAATACAGCCACGGGAAACCGGTGAGGAACCAACCGCGAAAGGCTTCCTGGCCGACCCACAAGGCCGCGAACGTCAGTGCATCGGCCAATGGCGCTTCATTGCGGCGCAGCCAGCGCGCCCACAACCAGGCGGGCAGGGCGAAGAACCAGGCGATGGCGGCGGTGAACAGCAGCATCAGGAACCCCGCCAGCAGCACCGAAGCGCCGCCGAAGTGGTGGATGCTGTAGTAGATCCAGCTGGTGCCGGCGCCAAACAGGCCGAAACCGAAACACCAGCCGCGGCCCAGGGCCTGCCGGGGTGTGAGCTCACGCAGGCCGATATAGAACAGACCGACCGCTACCAGCGCCAGCGGCCATATATCGAACGGCGCCAGCGCCAGGGTAGTGATGGCGCCGGCCACCACGGCCAGCAAATTACCGGGCCAGCCGGGGCGGGTCAGACGGCGCATATCAATCCTTAGCGGGAAACAGGTGTCAGGCGAATCAAGTGAATCCGGCGGCTATCGGCATTCAAAATGCGGAAGCGATAGGCGCCGATCTCAGTGGTCTCGTTACGCTTGGGCAGATGCCCGAACGCACTCATCACCAGGCCGCCGACGGTGTCGAACTCATCGTCGGAAAATTCGCTGTCGAAGAACTCATTGAAGTTCTCGATGGGCGTCAATGCCTTGATCAGGAAGTCGCCGCTGGGCAGTGGCTTGATGTAGCTGTCTTCTTCGACGTCGTGCTCGTCTTCGATGTCGCCGACGATCTGCTCCAGTACGTCTTCGATGGTCACCAGGCCGGCCACGCCGCCGTATTCGTCGATCACAATGGCCATGTGATTGTGGTTGGCGCGAAATTCACGCAGCAGCACATTCAGGCGCTTGGATTCAGGCACGAAGGTGGCCGGGCGCAGCAGGTCCTTGATGTTGAAGTTGTCGCCGTTCTCCTTGAGGATCAGCGGCAACAGGTCCTTGGCCAACAGGACGCCCATGACGTCGTCATGGCTTTCGCCGATCACCGGGTAGCGCGAGTGCGCCGAGTCGATCACGGCTGGGAGGAATTCCCGTGGGGTCTGGGTCGCCTTGATGCTGATCATCTGCGAGCGCGGCACCATGATGTCGCGTACTTGCAGGTCAGCCACCTGGATGGCGCCTTCGACGATGGCCAGCGCTTCGCTGTCCAGCAACTTGTTCTGGTGGGCCTCGCGCAGCAGCTCCAGCAGCTCCTGGCGGTTTTTCGGCTCGTGGGCAAAAGCCTGGGTCAGTTTACCCAGCCATGACTTTTGCCCGTTGCTCGATCGGTCTTCGCTCATAGCGATTACTCTAAATCCTTTGATATGACAGTTGAGTGTTGATCAGTTTTCGTCGTCTGCGTACGGGTCGCGATGCCCCAGTTCCGCAAGCAACGTTCGTTCCAGTGCTTCCATTTCCTCGGCTTCGTCATCGTCTATATGGTCGTAACCCAAGAGATGCAAGCAGCCGTGGATGACTAGATGGGCCCAGTGGGCCTCAAGTTCCTTGCCTTGTTCGCGCGCTTCGCGTTCCACCACGTCGACGCAGATCACCAGGTCGCCCAGCAGCGGGATATCCAGGAATTCGTCGGGTACGTCGGCGGGGAAGGACAACACGTTGGTCGCGTAGTCCTTTTGACGCCAGGTGTGGTTCAGTGCTCGACCTTCCGGCTCATCCACCAGACGGATGGTCAGTTCCGAGTCGGCAGTGCGCTGGCGCAGGGCCAGGGCGCACCATTGACGAAACTGTGCTTCGTTGGGGGCGGGCGCTTCGCTGGCCAGTTGCAGGTCAAGCTCAAGCATCGCGGCGCGTGTCCTGGGTCGGTACGTCGTCCTTGTGGTCGAAACGCTCGTAGGCTTCTACGATGCGCTGCACCAGTGGATGGCGCACCACGTCCTTGGGCATGAAGTGCGTGAAGCTGATGCCCGGTACATCCTTGAGCACCTCGATCACCTGCGCCAGCCCCGACTTGGTGCCCTTGGGCAGGTCGACCTGGGTGACGTCACCGGTAATCACGGCCGTGGAGCCGAAACCGATACGGGTGAGGAACATCTTCATCTGCTCGACCGTGGTGTTCTGGCTTTCGTCGAGGATGATGAAGCTGTTGTTCAAGGTGCGACCGCGCATGTAGGCCAACGGGGCGATTTCGATCACCTGACGCTCGATCAGCTTGGCCACGTATTCAAAGCCGAGCATCTCGTACAGCGCGTCGTAGAGCGGGCGCAGGTACGGGTCGATCTTCTGGGCCAGGTCGCCGGGCAGGAAGCCGAGTTTTTCACCCGCTTCGACCGCCGGGCGCACCAGCAGGATGCGGCGAACCTGTTCGCGCTCCAGGGCATCCACCGCGCAGGCCACGGCCAGGTAGGTCTTGCCGGTACCGGCCGGGCCGATGCCGAAGTTGATGTCGTTGCCGAGGATTTCCTTGACGTACTTCTGCTGATTCAAGCCGCGCGGGCGAATCATGCCTTTTTTGGTACGCAAGGCCACGCTGGCTTCGGCCACCGGGTTGTTGGCCAGGTCTTGCACGGCGGATTCCTGCAGGTACAGGTGCACCGTTTCCGGCGACAGCTCACTGCCCTTGGTTTCGCGGTAGAGGCGACGCAGCAGGTTTTCCGCAGACGTGGTGTGTTGGGGTTCACCAATAAGCTCGAACTGATTGCCGCGGTTGCGGATCTCGATGCTCAGGCGTTGTTCGATCAGGCGCAGGTGCTCGTCGAACTGTCCGCACAGGTTGGCGAAACGGCGAGCCTCAAACGGCTCGAGGAGAAAACGATGGGGTTCTACTGTAGGTGCGTTCAAGGTCGCTTTTAGCCGCCCTTTGGCTGTTGAGGTGAAACAGAGAATAACGCCAGTGGCGCGGGTACGAAAGCACTTACGTCATCGGAATGTTGCATGGATTCAATGTGGGAGGGGGCTTGCCCCCGATGGCGGAGTGTCAGCCGGCACATTTGGTACTCAGACACCCCAATCGGGGGCAAGCCCCTCCCACACCAGTTCTGCACTTGCCTTGGCAGCCGGGGTCGTCAGTTGATCAGCGAACCGCGCAACGAGTGCGGTTGCGCCGCATCGATGTGTACATCGGCAAACTGGCCGATCAAGGTCGGGTTGTCGCAGCGGAAGTTGACGATGCGGTTGTTCTCGGTGCGACCCTGCAATTCGCCGGGGTCCTTTTTCGAGTAATCGGTCACCAGGATGCGCTGGATCGAACCGACCATTTGTCGGCTGATCTCGAAACCCTGCTGATTCAGCCGATGTTGCAGCGCATTCAAGCGTTCTTTTTTCAAGGCTTCCGGGGTGTCGTCTGGCAGGTCGGCCGCTGGGGTGCCCGGGCGCTGGCTGTAGACGAACGAGTAGGAGAAGTCGAAGCCGACGTCCTCGATCAGCTTCATGGTCTGCTCGAAGTCTTTCTCGGTTTCGCCAGGGAAACCGACGATAAAGTCCGAGCTGATGCAGATGCCTGGCACTGCGGCGCGCAATTTGCGCAGCTTGGATTTGTACTCCAGGGCCGTGTGGTTGCGTTTCATGGCCGACAGGATGCGGTCCGAGCCCGACTGCACGGGCAGATGCAGGTGTTTGACCAGCTCCGGCACGTCGGCATGGGCCTGGATCAGGCTGTCGGAAAACTCCAGCGGGTGCGAAGTGGTGTAGCGGATGCGCTCGATGCCATCGACGGCGGCAACCACGCGGATCAACTCCGCCAGGTCAGCCAGGCGCCCATCGTCGGTCTGGCCACGGTAACCGTTGACGTTCTGGCCCAGCAGGGTGACTTCACGCACGCCGTTTTCGGCCAAATGGATGATTTCCGACAGCACATCGTCAAACGGCCGGCTGACTTCTTCGCCACGGGTGTAGGGCACTACACAGAAGGTGCAGTACTTGCTGCAGCCTTCCATCACCGACACGTAGGCACTTGGCCCGTCGATGCGCGGCTCGGGCAAATGGTCGAATTTCTCGATTTCGGGAAACGACACGTCCACTTGCGGCAGCTTGGTGAGGCGCGCGGCGTCGATCATTTCCGGCAGGCGGTGCAGGGTTTGCGGGCCGAAGACCACGTCGACATAGGGTGCGCGGTCGCGGATCGCGGCGCCTTCCTGGCTGGCCACGCAACCGCCGACGGCGATCACCATGTCCGGGTTGGCCAGCTTCAATTCGCGCCAGCGGCCCAGCTGCGAGTACACACGGTCCTGGGCCCGCTCGCGGATCGAGCAGGTATTGAGCAGGATCACGTCGGCATCTTCGGCGCGGGCGGTGACTTCCAGGGCCTGGTGTTCGCCCAGCAGATCGACCATGCGCGAGCTGTCGTACTCGTTCATCTGGCAACCGTGGGTTTCGATGTAAAGCTTCTTGGCCATGGGTATCGTCAACTGGTGGTAAAGAACCGCGCATTATAGGGGGCATGCCCATTGGTTCCTAGCGCTGTGCATCGGGTGCCATGCTATAGTTCGCGCCCTCTTTTATATCCGCGATGTGTTGCTCGCCCGCCATGACCAAACGTGAAGCTCCAATCTACAAGGTGATTTTCCTCAACCAAGGCCAGGTGTTCGAAATGTACGCCAAGCAGATCTATCAAAGTGATCTGTGGGGCTTTCTGGAGGTGGAAGAGTTCGTCTTTGGCGAGCGGACCCAATTGGTCGTCGACCCGGGCGAAGAAAAGCTCAAGGCCCAGTTCGAAGGCGTGGTGCGCAGCTTTGTGCCGATGCATTCGATCGTGCGCATCGATGAAGTCGAGCGCCTGGGCACGCCGAAGATCAGCGAGGCGCGGGGCACCAGCAATGTGATGCCGTTTCCGATGCCGATGCCGGAGAAGTAGGGCTTCAATCGCACTGAAGATTCAGGGTAGGGGTGAAAAGGGCGAACGCCCATCGGCGCTCTGCAATTCCTGCAGGTAATTGCGGAAGATCTGCCCCAGCACTTGAGTTGCCACTTCCAGTTCATCGCGCTGCATGTGCTCGGCCACTTCGTCGGCAGTGTCCAGCGCGTCTTCGGCGCCATTGACTGCCGCCATTTTCAACACGATGTAGGCCTGAACGTTATTGGCCGGTACGCCTTCGCCACGGAAGAACATGTTGCCGAGCTGGAATTGCGCCTGGGCGTGGCCCTGCAGCGAAGCTTTTTCGAAGTAGCTCAACGCTTTGTTGAGGTCGACGGCCGGGTTTTTACTGTCGTGAAAGTACTCGCCCAACTCGTATTGCGCTTGCGCATCCCCTTCGTCAGCCTGTTTCTGGCACGCGCTCAGGGCCTCGGCCTGGGTGTCGGGCTGGGTATTAAGGGTGCAACGACCCATCGCTGGGATTAACAACGAGTTGCCGCCTGCTTGTGCATGCGCCAGCAGCGGCTGAAGGAGCAACAGGCAGCCCAGAACCAGGGTGCGGCCGGTGCGTTTCATGGGAATCGACTTACCTCTGACGGGGCGCGCGGACCCTCGGGGGAGTCCAATAAGCGCGCATTATGAAATAAGCAGGCCTCTGCTTACAAAGTCTTTACTCGTTTTTCTGCTGCTTGGGCAAGTTATCTGCCGGATTGCAGGGAAATTCTCGAAAAAACCGGGAAATCTCTGTAGGCAAAGTAGCAAATCTGACGCCGACACGGGCAGCGTCAGATGATTGCCATCCCTTATTTCAGGGCCGCGAAGGCGCGCTCGGCCGCATCCAGGGTCAGCTTCAGCTCGGCTTCGCCATGGGCGATCGACGTGAAGCCGGCTTCGAAGGCACTCGGTGCCAGGTACACGCCGCCTTCGAGCATCAGGTGGAAGAAGCGCTTGAACAGGTCGGCATCGCTGCCCATGACGTCATCAAAGGTAACGATGTCGTCGGCGCCGCTGAAGTACAGGCCGAACATGCCGCCGGCTTGCGTGGTGACGAACGGGATACCGGCGGCATCGGCGCGCACCTGCAGGCCGTCCAGCAGGCGGGTGGTGTAGTCGGTCAGCTCGGCATGGAAGCCCGGACGGCTGATCAGGCGCAGGGTGGTCAGGCCGGCCGCCATCGCCAGCGGGTTACCCGACAGCGTGCCGGCCTGGTAGACCGGGCCCAGCGGGGCGATGTGCTGCATGATCTCGCGCTTGCCGCCGAAGCAGCCCACCGGCATGCCGCCGCCGATGATCTTGCCGAAGGTGCTCAGGTCCGGCGTGACGCCGTAGTGCGCCTGGGCGCCACCGAGGGCGACGCGGAAACCGGTCATCACCTCGTCAAAAATCAGCACCACGCCGTGCTTGTCGCACTGCTCGCGCAGACCTTCGAGAAAGCCTGGGGCCGGCGGGACGCAATTCATGTTGCCGGCGACCGGCTCGACGATGATGCAGGCCACGTCCTGGCCGACGTCAGCGAGCATCTGCTCGACGGCAGCGATGTCGTTGAACGGCAGGGTCAGGGTGTGTTTGGCGAAGGCCGCCGGCACGCCGGCCGAACTCGGTACGCCCTGGGTCAGCGCGCCGGAACCGGCTTTTACCAACAGGCTGTCGGAGTGGCCGTGGTAGCAACCTTCGAACTTGATGATGCTGTCGCGACCGGTGAAGCCTCGGGCCAGGCGGATTGCGCTCATGGTGGCTTCGGTGCCGGAGCTGACCATGCGCACCATTTCCATCGACGGCACGATCGAGCAGACCAGGTCGGCCATCTCGGTTTCCATCGCGGTGGGGGCACCGTAGGACAAACCGTGCTGCAGTTGCTGGCGAACGGCGTCCAGCACGTCCGGGTGGCTGTGACCGAGGATCATCGGGCCCCAGGAGCCGACGTAGTCGACGTAGCGCTTGTCATCTTCGTCGGTGACATAGGCGCCTTCGGCATGTTTGAAGAACAGCGGCGTGCCGCCCACGCTCTTGAACGCACGCACGGGGGAGTTCACACCGCCGGGGATGTGTTTCTGGGCATTGGCAAACAGGGTTTCGGAACGGGACATGGTGGAAGTCTCTCTGAAATCAAATCTTGAGAAGGGCATTGAAAGCACGGGCACGGCGCGTGACTTCCTGGGGGCTGTCGGCGCCGAACAGGCCGTGCACCACGGCGAGCAGGTCGGCCCCGTGGGCCACCAGCGGTTCGGCGTTTTCCAGGGTGACGCCGCCGATCACGCAGATGGGCAGGTGCAGGCGTTTGCGCGCCTCGGCCAACATGTCAACGGTGGCGGCCGGGGCGCCGGGTTTGGTCGTGGAATTGAAGAAGCGACCGAAGGCGACGTAACTGGCGCCTTCCTTCGCGGCCTGTTCGGCCAGTTCGATCTGGCTATGGCAGGTGGCGCCGATGATCGCTTTGGAACCGAGCAGCGCCCGGGCCGGGGTCAGCGGGCCGTCGGTCTGCCCCAGGTGCACGCCCACGCCCAGGCGCGCGGCCAGTTCGGCGTCATCGTTGATGATCAATTGGGTCTTGTAGCGCGAGCACAGCTCCCGCAGCTTTTCCGCCTCTCGCAGGCGGCGCGCTTCGTCGCTGCTTTTGTCGCGGTACTGCAACAACGTCACGCCGCCGTCCAACGCCGCTTCGACGTAGACGAGGAATTTGCCGGCCAACAGCTGGCTGTCGGTAATGGCGTAAAGGCCACGTAGTTTCATCGGGCAGGCCTCTCGGTATTAAGAGCAGAAATCCAGCGGCAGACGGCGAGGCACGAACTGGCCCTGACCGAGTCGTTCGGCGTCACGCAGGGTGCGCCAGGTGTAGTCGAGTGCCGACTGCACGGCGCTCACCAACCCTTCACCCTGGGCGATTCGCCCGGCAAGGGTGCTGGCCAGCGTGCATCCCGAGCCGTGATAGCTGCCGGGCAAACGCTGGCACGTATAGGTATGACGGCTGCCGTCGCGGCTGTACAGGCGATTGTGCACTTCGTGCTCATCGCCGTGGCCGCCGGTGATCAGCAGGTGCTTGATGTAGGGCAGCAGCTTCTCGGCGCATTCGTCGGCGCTGCCGTCAGGCAGTTCGGCGAGCATGCGTGCCTCGGGCAGGTTGGGCGTGGCGATCAGCGCCAGGGGCAACAGCCGCTCGCGCATCGCATAGCCGACCTCATCCTTGCCCAGGCTGCCACCGCCGCCGGCACGCAGCACCGGGTCGCACACCACCGGCAGGTGCGGGTGCGCCTGCAGCAGTTCGACCACGGTGTCGACCATGGCGGTGGAACCCAGCATGCCCAGCTTGACCGCCGCGACTTCGGAGTCGCCGAGCACGGCGTTGGCCTGGGCCAGCACCCACTCGCGGTCGAGCACACGAAAGTCACTGACATTGACGGTGTTCTGCACGGTCAGCGCGGTGACGGCCGTAGCGGCGTGGCAGCCCTGGGCGAGCAGGGCTTCGATATCCGCCTGCAAGCCGGCGCCACCACTGGGATCATGGCCGGAGAGACAGAGAACAACGGGGCGAGAGCTGTAGATATTCATGGTGCGCGAGCTTACCACCAAACGCTTTTTGCGTGGCTGTCCGGCGATAGCTGAATGTTGCGCTGCGCCGAGACGTTTCGTGTGGCTGACAATTGTCATCAAATGCGCTGAAAGCCTCGTCCCAGGGCCATCCGAAAAATAGTTCCAATGGTGTCCAATGGCCTTTACCGGCTATGCTAGAGTGGATCCAGACAACTTACTGTATTGCCGGTGTACGTCTTCTCAAAAGGAATGGGGGAGCTTTTTGCCATAACCGGTCAGGCCACGCTGGGGCTCTATGCGCTATTTGCTGATTTTATTATTGTGCGGGCTGCCGCTGCTGGCGGGCGCCGTCGAGTTCAATCAGAGCACCCGAAGCCTGCCATTGGGCCGGGTCATGCAAGTGCTCGAAGACCCAACCGGCGCCCTCACCATCGCCGACGTCAGCTCTCCTGCCTACGCCGCCCAATTCAGGACCCATGACAAGCCCACCCTCAATGCCGGGTATTCGCACTCGGTGTTCTGGCTGAAGGTCAACCTTCATTACACCGCCGTTGACCCACGCTCCCCGCGTACCTGGTTTCTGGAACTGGCTTACCCGCCGCTCAATCGCCTGGATCTGTACCAGAACGACGGCACCGGCAATTACCGCCTCACCACCCGCACCGGCAGCGCGTTAGCGTTTTCCAGCCGCGAGGTGCGACAGAGCAACTACCTGTTCAAGCTCAACTTCGTGCCCGACCAGCGGCAGACGGTCTACCTGCGCTTGCAAAGCCAGGGCTCGATCCAGGCGCCATTGACCCTGTGGGCGGGCACCGCCTATATGGAAGAGCAGCCGCTGCGCTTGTATGTGCTGGGCGCGATCTACGGCGTGTTGCTGGGCATGCTGATTTACAACCTGTTCATTTATTTGAGCGTGCGCGACACCAGCTACCTCTATTACATCCTCTACATTGCCTCGTTCGGCCTGTATCAACTGTCGGTCAACGGCGTGGCCGTGGAATACTTCTGGCCGAACAATCCATGGTGGGCGAATGCGGCGGTGCCGTTTCTGATCGGCGCGGCCGCCTTGTTCGGCAGCCTGTTCGCGCGCAGTTTCCTGCACACCGCGCAGCACAGCCGCTGGCTCGACCGCATCCTGCTGGCGCTGGCGGCCTGCGGCGGGCTGGTCATGGCGCTGGCGCTGCTGACCAGCTACGCGGTGGCCCTGCGCCTGGCCACCGGCCTGGCATTGGTATTCACCGTAACCATCTTCGTGACCGCGATCAAAGCCTGGTATTGCGGCCAGCGCATGGCGCGGTATTTCATCATCGCCTGGTCGGCGTTTTTGCTCGGAGGCGTGGTCAATACGCTGATGGTGCTGGGCTACTTGCCCAACGTATTCCTCACGATGTATGCCAGCCAGATCGGCTCGGCCATTGAAGTCGCGCTGCTGTCCCTGGCCCTGGCCGACCGCATCAATGGTATGCGCGAGCAGCAGGCGCAGATCCTGTTCGACGCCAGCCAGAAGCTCGAAGTGCTCAACCAGCAACTGGCCCGCAGCAACCGGCTCAAGGATGAATTCCTCGCCACCTTGACCCATGAGTTACGCACGCCGATGAACGGCGTGATCGGCTCCCTTGAACTGATGCAAACCGAATCCCTGGGCGACGACCTGGCGCAGTACCAGCAAACCGCCGCCGGTTCGGCGCGGGACATGATGCGCATGGTCAATGGCATTCTCACCCTGACGGAATTGCAGGCCGGCCGCCTGGTTGCTCGACCCCAGGCGTTCGGCCTGCGCGGCGCGCTTGAAACCTTGCGCCAACAGTTCATTCCCAGTGCCCAGGCCAAAGGCCTGGAGTTTTCCATTGACGTTGCCGATGCGGTGCCGGACCGCGTGATCGGCGACGCCGACAAACTGATCCAGTGCCTGGATTGCCTGCTGGACAACGCCTTCAAGTTCACCCACCACGGCGCGGTGCGCTTGCGTGTGGTGGGCATCCCCCAAGCCGATGGCAGCTTGCACCTGAGCTTTATCGTGACCGACACCGGTATCGGCTTCGCCTTCCTCGACGAAGCCACGCTGTACCAGCGCTTCTTCCAGCTCGACGGTTCGATGACCCGTGAATACGGCGGGCTGGGCATCGGCCTGGCGATTTGCCGACAGTTGATCGAGCTGGTGGGCGGGCGTCTCACCCATCATTCGGAACCACGCCGGGGCAGTCGTTTCCAACTGGAAGTGGACGTCAAGCCGATGCCGCCTGCGCCCAAGCCGGCCGGGCAGTCGCTGCCTGTGCAACGCGCGCCGCAGGATTGCACGGTGCTGCTGGTGGACGACAACAGTGTGGTGCAACTGGCGGTGCGGGGCATGCTGCTCAAACTGGGTTACCGGGTCAAAGCCGTGGATGGTGGTCCGGCTGCACTGACCGCTTTGCATGAGAACAGGTTTGATGCGGTGGTGCTGGATGTGCCTGAGGGCGGCTTCTCGTTGTGCTGTCAGATTCGTGCCTTGCCGGGCTGCGGTGAGTTGGCGGTGATCGGCATGAGCACTGCACCTAATGTCACAGACCGCGAGCGCTGCCATGGCATCGGCATGAGCGAGCACTTGGCCAAGCCGGTACGGTTCGAGGCGTTGCAGGCCGTGTTGGAGCGTCTCGTACTGTGTCCGCCAGAGGGCGAAAGCGCCGAGAGTTCGGCACGTATGCCACTTTTTTAACCTTGCAGACGTGCTTAACTGAAAATCAGGCCTCGATATCACGTGGTCTTTTTCCAGGAGGCCCGTCATGAACCTGCACCGGTTTGCCGAAACCCACGACGTCACCAACCAGCCACCGTCCCTGGACGGCACCAACCTGTATCGCATCGATCTGCCCCTGCAAGAGTGGGCGCGTCGCTTTGGCGCCGGCTGGGCCGAATCGCGTATCGATGCCTATGGTGCATTGGCCGGCGGGCCGCTGATGGAGGCCGGCTTCCTGGCCAATCAGAACAAGCCGGTGTTCAGCAGCCATGACCGTTATGGTCACCGGATTGACCTGGTGGAGTTTCACCCCGCCTACCACGAACTGATGCGCACCGCCGTCGAACACGGCCTGCCCTCGCTGCCGTGGGCCCATCCGCAATCCGGCGCCCACGTGGCGCGCGCGGCCATGACCTATCTGCACACCCAGGCCGAAGCCGGCAGCGGCTGCCCGCTGACCATGACCTTCGCCTGCGTCCCGGCCTTGCAGTTGCAGCCAGACCTGGCGGACATCTGGCTGCCGAAGATCCTCTCGACCCAATACGACCCGCGCAACATCGGCATTGCCCACAAAGGCGGCGCCACAATCGGCATGGCCATGACCGAAAAACAGGGCGGCACCGACGTGCGCGCCAACACCACCCGCGCCTACCCGGTGGGCGCGGGCGGTCCGGGGCAGGCCTATGAACTGGTCGGCCACAAATGGTTCTGCTCGGCGCCGATGTGTGACGGGTTCCTCACCCTGGCCCAGACCGACAAGGGCCTGACCTGTTTCCTGCTGCCCCGGCATCGCCCGGATGACACGCGCAACGAGTTCTATATCCAGCGTTTGAAAAACAAACTCGGCAACTGCTCCAATGCCTCCAGTGAGGTGGAGTTTCGCGGCGCCCTGGCCTGGATGATCGGTGAAGAGGGGCGCGGTGTGCCGACCATCATCGAGATGGTCGCCATGACCCGCTTCGATTGCATGGTCGGCTCCAGCGCGCTGATGCGCCAGGCATTGACCCAGGCCAGCCATCACTGCGCCCATCGCTCGGTCGGCGGCCGCGTGCTGAGCGAACAGCCGCTGATGCAGAACGTGCTCGCCGACCTGGCCCTGGAAAGTGAGGCGGCGTTGGCCTTGAGCCTGCGCATGGGCCGCGCGCTGGATCACTTGGACGATGAACGGGAGGCCAAATTCGCCCGGCTGGTGACGGCGGTGGGCAAGTATTGGATCTGCAAACGGGCGCCGGCGATGATCAATGAAGCTGGCGAATGCATGGGCGGTGCCGGCTATGTCGAGGACAGCATCCTGCCGCGTCTGTACCGTGAGGCACCGGTGAATTCGACGTGGGAAGGTTCCGGCAACGTGCAATGCCTGGACGTGCTGCGGGCATTGTCCAAGGAACCCGGTGTGTTGGAAGCGTTGTTTGTCGAGCTGGGCGACGGGCATGGCGACCCCCGACTGGCGCGCCATATCGAGCGGTTGAAGTCAGCGTTCATGGACACCCAGGATATCCAATACCGCGCCCGTCAGCTCACCGAAGATATCGCCCTGGCGTTGCAGGCCAAGTTGCTGCTGGAGGCCGGTAATGCGACGGTCAGCGATGGGTTTGTGGCCAGTCGGTTGGGTGAGTCATCGGGCCGGGTCTACGGCGCCTTGCCGCGAGGGGTGGATGTGGAAGCGCTTGTAGCCCGTTCAACCCCGCCATTTCCTTGAATGAGTGCGGTCAAGTGTGGGAGGGGGCTTGCCCCCGATAGCAGTGTGTCAGCCACTGCATCTGGTGGCTGATACTCAGCCATCTGGGGCAAGCCCCCTCCCACATTATCAACAGCATTCCAATCCGACTGTTTCAGTGGAGCCTGGATACAGGCAAGATAAAGGCCTGCAAGTCCAGAACACAGGATGCTTACCGTGACCGAAGCTTTTGTTGTCGTTCAAACCGCTGAAGAAGCCGTGGATCGGCTGGCGGCCCTGCATGAGCGTGCGACTGGCGCGCTCAATCAAGCCCTCAAGCAATACCTCAAGGACCGCGTCGAACCCGACGCCGAGCAACGCGCGCTGTTTCGCTACCCGGAACTGCGCCTGACCTACCACTGCCACGGCGAAGTCCCACAGACCACCCGGGCCTATGCCAAGGTGCAATTGCCGGGGACCTACAGCGTTACCGTCACCCATCCGGCGGCTTTCCGTAAGTACCTGCTGGAGCAACTGGTGCCGCTGATGCACGACTTCACTGTGACGGTGGAAGTGGGCGTCAGCCAGCAGAACATTCCGTACCCGTACGTGGTGGAGCAGGGCGACGAACTGGCCGGTTCCGGCGTGACCGCCGCGACGCTCGCCCGCGTGTTCCCCAGCACCGACTTGTCCGCCGCCACCGATGGCATCGCCGACGGTCTCTATGACTGGGAAAACACCGACCCGCTGCCCCTGGCCCTGTTCGACGCGGCGCGTGTGGACTTCTCCCTGCGCCGCCTGGTGCACTACACCGGCAGCGACTGGCGCCATGTGCAGCCGTGGATTCTGTTGACCAACTACCATCGCTACGTTGACCAGTTCATCCTGCATGGCCTGGAGCAACTGCGCAGTGACCCTCGCTTTATCCGCATGGTGCTGCCGGGCAACGTAGTGATCGACAAGAGCATGGACCACGGCGAAGCCTCGGCGATTGCTGCCGGTGTGGTCTGGCACCGCTACCAGATGCCGGCCTATCACCTGCAGGCCACTGACGGCCATGGCGTGACCCTGGTGAATATCGGCGTGGGCCCGTCCAACGCCAAGAACATCACCGACCACCTGGCCGTGCTGCGCCCGCACTGCTGGCTGATGATCGGGCACTGCGGCGGGCTGCGCCAATCCCAGACCATCGGCGACTACGTACTGGCCCACGCCTATATGCGTCGCGACGGGATTCTCGACCGCGTGGTACCGCCGAACATCCCGATCCCGGCCCTGGCCGAGGTGCAACTGGCGCTTCAGCAAGCGGCGGCGCACGTCACCGGCGAAAAAGGCGAAGAGCTGAAAAAACGCCTGCGCACCGGCACCGTGTTGACCTACGACGATCGCAACTGGGAACTGCGCTGGGCCCAGGAACGACCGCTGATCAACCTGTCCCGCGCCGTGGCGGTGGACATGGAAAGCGGCACCATCGCCGCCCAGGGTTACCGTCTGCGTGTGCCGTATGGCACGTTGTTGTGTGTGTCGGACAAACCGCTGCACAGCGAGATCAAGTTGCCGGGTTCGGCCAACGCGTTCTACGAGCGCGCCGTCAGCCAGCACTTGAAGATTGGCATCGAAGCCGTCGACCTGCTGCGCACCGAACTCAACTCGCTGCACTCGCGCAAACTGCGCAGCTTCGACGAGCCGCCGTTCCGCTAAGCGGTTGGGATGGTCATTTAGCGGTCAGGCCACTAGCATTGTGAGTCCTGACCGTTAGATGTTCCTTTGCCATGTCCCGTCCCACCCGTCCCGATGCACGCCGCCCCGGCGTGAAACCCCCGCATGCAGGCCCGCGCCGTGTCGCCAAGGCGCCGCCGGCCGAGCCAAAGCTGATCCTGTTCAACAAGCCTTTCGATGTGCTGACCCAGTTCAGTGACGACGGCGGGCGTGCGACCCTCAAGGATTTTATCGATATCCCCGGTATCTACCCGGCCGGCCGCCTGGACCGTGACAGCGAAGGCCTGTTGCTGTTGACCAACGACGGCCAGTTGCAGGCGCGCATTGCCGACCCCAGACACAAGCTGGCGAAAACCTACTGGGTGCAAGTCGAAGGCGAACCGACCGAAGAACAACTGCAACGTCTGCGCGAGGGCGTGGAGCTTAACGACGGCATGACCTTGCCCGCTGAGGCCCGGCAGTTGGACGAGCCCGAATTATGGCCGCGCAACCCGCCCGTGCGCTTTCGCAAAAGCGTGCCCACGCATTGGTTGGAATTGGTGATACGTGAAGGGCGCAATCGCCAGGTGCGACGCATGACTGCGGCGGTGGGCTTGCCGACGTTGCGCCTGGTGCGGGTGCGTATAGGCGACTGGTCTATCGAAGGCCTTGATCAGGGCCAGTGGAGGGCAGTACCGGCGCGTTTATAAGGCGCCGGACTCGATCAGGCCGATCACCACGCTTTTGATGATGAACGCGGCCACGCCCAGGCCCAGCACGAAAAACAGGATGAACGAGCCAAAGCGCCCGGCCTTGGATTTCTTCGCCAGGTCCCAGACGATAAAACCCATGAAAATAATCAGGACAGTGACCAGGCCGGTCATCATCCATTCTTCGAACAGGGCGGGATCGATGTTGTTCATGGGCGCTTCCTACAAAGGCAGGCGGGAAGTATACGGCAGCGTCACAGACGCAACATTGACCTGGGTCGAAACACAATCCAAATGTAGGAGCGAGCTTGCTCGCGAAAAACGTCAACGATACCGCGTGCTTTCTGAATGAACGCGGTGCCTGTGAGTTTTTCGCGAGCAAGCTCGCTCCTACAACAAGCAAGCCCCTCGAACTTCGTTGTTCTCAGGTACGCAGGTGGGTCAATGGCAGTTCGGTGCTGTTGAGCACCTGGTTCAGCACAAAGCTGGAACGCACGCTGGTCACGCCTTCAATCCGGGTCAGGTGCCCCAGCAGCAGCTTCTGGTAGTGATCCATGTCCGGCACCACCACCTTCAACTGATAGTCGGCGTCCATCCCGGTCACCAGGCTGCATTCCAGTACCTGGGGCAAGGTACGGATGGCCGCTTCGAAATTCTCGAAACGTTCCGGCGTATGCCGGTCCATGCCGATCAGCACATAGGCGGTCAGGCTCAGGCCGAGCATCTTGCGGTCGAGCAACGCGACCTGCCGGGCGATGTAACCATCGTCTTCCAATTGCTTGACCCGGCGCGAGCAGGGCGAAGGCGACAGGCCGATACGCTCGGCCAGCTCCTGGTTGGAGATCCGCGCGTCACGCTGCAATTCCGCCAAAATACTCAGGTCGTATCGGTCAAGCTTGCTCATTGGGTTGGCCTTTGTCGTAACTATTGCGGTGAATTATCCATGAAGGGTTAAAAATTGCGCAAGCACTGTTTATTGACGCAATCTTCGCAATCATCCGTCGGACGTGTGCCTGTATCGTTATCAACAGAATCACCGCCTGGACAACAGTCCACTGCAGCCCGCCCAATCAGGCGCGCTGCGGCCGCCACCCCAGCAGGGTTGAGCCGGCCTCCAGGCTGCACACTGTCCACCAGACGGCGTGAGGTGAGCCAACGTCAAAAGCGTTGAGCCAGGACGAAATTCTCAAGGGGTGGCCGACGGGTCACCCCTTTTCTTTTGCGTTCAAGAAAATAGTGCTCGTGACTAATAACCTGTCTCAGAACCGGGCGAGGCTTTCCCAGTCTCATGAACAAGCCCTAACCCGCAGTGAGGAAAAGCATGAAGCGCATCTGGCGTATGGCAGGTGTTGGTTTGCTGGTGGTCAGCGTCGGCACGCAGGTAATGGGCGACGAGCGCGATAACTCACCGGGCCAAGGGCCGCGGCTGCAGGGCGGTGGCCAGCATGAGCGGGGGCCTGAAGGGGGAGGTCGCCCGGAAAACAATCAGCCACGCCCGCAGGCCCCGCAGGTTGATCGCGGCGGCCACAATGGCGGCGGCCAATGGCAAGGGCGCCCGCCGGTCAATGAACCGGGGCGACCGCAGCCGCAGCCACCCAGTAACCTGCCGATTCAGGGCCGGCCCGACACCGTGCGCCAGACCCAGGAACCGCGCCAGGGTTACTACCGCGACATTCCCCGGCGTAACGACGACAACCGGCACTGGGAGGCCGGCGGTCCCGGTTCGCGCCCCGGCTACAATGGACATCCCAGTGATAACCGCTGGGATAACCGCTGGCCTGGCCGCCCCGATGGGCATGGCAACGGCTGGGGCCCGGGCCCGCAGTATCGCCCCGGCTATATCGTCGACCGTTTCCCGGAGCGCAATTACCGTGTGCCGTATCGCGGCCAGGATTACTTTTTCTCCGGCGGTTACTGGTACCGTCCACAAGGCCCGCGTTATGTGGTGGTAAGGCCACCGTATGGCATCCGGGTGCAGTATTTGCCGGACTACGCCCGTGAAGTCTGGGTGGGCGGTTCGCTATTGTTCCTCGCGGCTGGCGCCTACTACGCCTACGAACAGAACACCCAGCAATACGTGGTAGTGGAACCGCCGGCGCAGGTGCCGGCGCCTCAGCCTGCGCCACAAGGCAATGGCTATAACGTGGTGGCCTATCCTGCCAACGGGCAATCCCCGGCTCAGGTACAGCAGGACGGTTACGACTGTTATCGCTGGGCCGCGCAGCAAAGCGGCTTTGACCCGCAGACCGCTACCTACGCCCCCGACCCGGCGGTGGTGCAAACCTACCGCCAGGCCCAGGGTAACTGCTTGAGCAGTCGCGGCTATCAGGTTCAGTAGTAGGGTTTTAAGCTGCAAGCTGCAAGCTGCAAGCTGCAAGCTGCAAGCTACAAGCTACAAGCTACAAGCTACAAGCTTGAGGCTTGAGGCTTGAGGCTTGCAGCTTGCAGCTTGAGACTTATAGCTGATCCGCAGGATCCGCATGCACCAGCACTTCGGCCTTCGGGTAGGCTCGGTGAATGGCGTCGGCGGCTTGGTCGCTGATGCCGTGGGCCACGGACAACGTCAATTCTCCCGGCAGCTCCAGGTGCAACTGCACGAACCAGTGGTTGCCCGACACCCGCGTGCGCAAGTCATGGGCACCCAGTACGCCGGGTACGCCACGGGCCAGGTCCAGCATGTGCTGGCTGATATCGGCCGGCAGCTCCTCGTCCATCAGCACGGCAAAGCTTTCCCGGGCGATCTGAATGGCGCTCCACAGGATGTAAGCGGCGATCCCCAGGCCGAACCAGGCGTCCACCTGATGCCAGCCGAAACCGGCGAGCACCAAGGCCACCAGGATGCTGCCGTTGAGCATCAGGTCGGAGCGGTAATGCAGCGAATCGGCGCGCACGGCGTTGGAGCCGGTTTCGCGGATCACCCGGTGTTGCAGCATCAACAACGCCACGGTCAGCACCAGTGAGAACACGATCACGCCAATGCTCAGCCAGGGCGCGCCGACGGGTTCAGGGTGCTGCAGGCGTTGATAGGCCTGGAGGGCGATCAACACTGCACTGGCGCCGATAAACAGCGCCTGGGCCATGCCCGACAGGGACTCCGCCTTGCCGTGACCGTAACGGTGATCATCATCGGCAGGGCGCAGGGCGTAGTGCACCGCCAGCAGGTTGAGCAGCGAGGTCACGCCATCGAGCAGCGAGTCGGTCAACCCGGCGAGCATGGCCACCGAACCACTGAACCACCAGGCGATGGCCTTGGTGACGATCAACACACAGGCCACGCCCACCGAGGCGCGGGTGGCCAGGCGCAGAAGCCTGGCGTGTTCGGGACTGCTGGTCATGAACTGTCCTTATGCGGCGGGTTGCAGGCCCAGGGACGCCAGTTGGTGCACGCTGCCCTTGAACTGGATCAGGCGCGGGTCGTCCAGCGGCAAGGTGCGGCCGGTTTCCGTCTGGATGATGCTTTGCAGCTTGGCGTTATCGACCTTGCCGTCGGCGCCGATGGCTTCGTGCAGTTTTTCCGGCGCGACCTGGGCGGTCTTGCCCGGTTCGAAGTAGATCGCCCCCGTGGCGAAGTCGACGCCGAACGCGATCAGGCCCGGGATCACGTAGAACAGCAGGCCGACTGCATCGAGCACGGCAATCGCCGGGTCGATCTTGCCGTCGATCTGGCCGCGCCGATCCGGGTAGAAAATCGAACCGCAGGCGGTGAGTTGGCTCAGCAGCGTGACGGCCAAGACGCCGCCGATGACACGGGAAGCGATACGCATGAAAAAGTCTCCTGAACATATTTAAGGGTGACTATAAGCCAGTTCTGCCAGACGCCGATGCTCCCACACTCGACTGCATTCACAGTCCAGACAGTGAGTGTTTTTGAGACCCGCGTCAGCCTCCGGCAGTTCGCCGTTATACTCGCCGCTCTGCTTTGGAGCCAGTATGAATTCGTTGCCGATTGATGATGTTTTACCCGCCCTGCGTGACGCCTTGGCGATTCGCCATGAAGCCGTGCTGGAAGCGCCGCCCGGCGCCGGTAAAACCACGCGCGTGCCCCTGGCCTTGTTGAATGAGCCCTGGCTCGCCGGGCAAACCATCCTGATGCTCGAACCCCGGCGCCTGGCCGCGCGCGCTGCTGCCGAACGCCTGGCCAGCGAGTTGGGTGAAAAGGTCGGTGAGACCGTTGGCTACCGCATCCGCCTCGACAGCAAAGTCGGCCCCAACACGCGTATCGAAGTGGTCACCGAAGGCATCCTCACGCGTCGCTTGCAGGACGACCCGGCGCTGGACGGCGTGGGCCTGCTGATCTTCGACGAATTTCATGAGCGCAGCCTCGATGCCGACCTGGCGCTGGCCCTGAGCCTCAACGGCCGCGACCTGTTTCGCGATGACCAACCGCTGAAAATCCTGCTGATGTCCGCCACCCTCGAAGGCGAGCGCCTGGCCGGCCTGCTGGATGATGCACCGATCCTGCGCAGCGAAGGGCGCATGTTCCCGGTGCAGATGCGCTGGGGGCGACCGTACCAGGCTGGGGAATTCATCGAGCCGCGGGTGGTGAACACGATCCTTGAAGCCCTGCATGACGAGTCCGGCAGCGTGCTGGTGTTCCTGCCGGGGCAGGCGGAGATTCGCCGGGTCCATCAGCAACTGTCCGACGCCTTGGGTCATCAGCCCAACGTGCTGCTGTGCCCGCTGCACGGTGAGCTCGACCTCAATGCCCAACGCGCCGCCATCGACCCTGCGCCCGCCGGTCAACGCAAAGTGGTGCTGGCTACCAACATTGCAGAGACCAGCCTGACCATCAACGGCGTGCGCGTGGTGATCGACGCCGGGCTGGCGCGGGTGCCGCGTTTCGACCCCGGCAGCGGCATGACTCGGCTCGACACCCAACGTATTTCCCGCGCCAGCGCCACCCAGCGTGCCGGCCGGGCAGGGCGCCTGGAGCCGGGGGTGTGTTATCGCTTGTGGTCCGAGGACCAGCATGACGGGCTGGCCGCCTACGGCAGTGCGGAAATTCTCGCCGCCGACCTCGCCGGCCTGGCCTTGCAATTGGCGCGCTGGGGCGTCACGCCCGCACAACTGGTGTGGCTCGATGTGCCACCGACCGCCGCTTACGCTCAGGCCCAGGATTTGCTGGTGCGCCTGGGCGCCTTGAATAAGGACAAGCTCACCGCCCACGGCCAGAAAATGGCCGAATTGCCGGCCCACCCGCGTATCGCCCATTTGCTGTTGCGCGGGCAGGACCTGGGGCTTGCGGCCATGGCGTGTGACGTCGCCGCCTTGTTGGGCGAGCGCGATATCCTGCGCGGCGGCGGTGCCGACTTGCACAGTCGCCTGGCGCTGTTGTCCGGTGAAGAGCGAGCCCGTGGTACCCAGGGCGGGGTACAGCGGGCCAGGCAGTTGGCGCGGCAATATCGCGGCTATCTGAGAGGCAAGGCCACCCAGCCGGTGGCCGACCCCGACCACCCTCGCTGGCTCGGCGCCCTGCTGGCGTTGTCCTATCCGGACCGCGTCGCCCAACAGCGTCGCCCCGGTGGCGCCGAATACCGTTTGGCCAATGGGCGCGCCGCGCTGTTTGCCGAAGCCGACAGCTTGATGAAACAAGCCTGGCTGGTGATCGCCGACCTGGGCAGCCGTCAGGGCCAGCGCGAAGAGCGCATCTACCTGGCGGCGGATTTCGACCCGGCGCTGTTCGACACGGTGCTTGCCGAGCAAGTGCGCAACGTCGACCAACTCGATTGGGACGAGCGCGAAGGCGTGCTGCGCGCCGAACGCCAACGCAAAGTCGGTGAACTGGTGCTCAGCCGTGAACCACTCACCGGTCTTGACGAGGCCGCCCGCAGTCAGGCGCTGGTCAACCTGGTGCGGCGCAAAGGCCTGGAGCTGCTGCCCTGGACCCCGGAACTGCGCCAATGGCAGGCGCGCGTGCTGTTGCTGCGCCAGCTGGAGGCCGGCAAAACCAGCGAATGGCCCGACGTCAGCGACAGCGCTTTGCTTGCCGGCCTGGAACACTGGCTGATGCCCTACCTGGGCAAAGTCTCGCGCCTGAGCCATTTCGCCAACCTGGATATTTCCAGCTACCTGCATAACCTGCTGCCCTGGCCGCTGCCCCAGCGCCTGGAAGAACTGGCGCCGCAGCATGTGAAAGTGCCGTCGGGTTCATCAGTGCGCCTGGACTACAGCGAACACCCGCCGATCCTGGCGGTGCGCTTGCAGGAGTTGTTCGGGCTGGCGGATACGCCACGCATTGCCGGCGGGCGCCAAGTGGTCAAGTTGCACCTGCTGTCGCCTGCGCGGCGGCCGGTGCAGGTGACGCAGGATCTGGCGAACTTCTGGCGCAGTACCTATGCCGAGGTGAAGAAGGATTTGAAGGGGCGTTACCCCAAGCATTACTGGCCGGATGACCCCCTGGTGGCCGAAGCGACCGCCAGGATCAAACCCCGAAAGTAGCCACCCTGGAAATCCCCTGTGGGAGGGGGCTTGCCCCCGATAGCGGTGTACCAGTAACACCTGTACTGACTGACACACTGCCATCGGGGGCAAGCCCCCTCCCACATTTTATTGCGCGGCGGGCAGCAGGAACCGGGCGATCACCGGCAAATGGTTGGAGATGCGCAAGGTATCTTCCTGCCTTACCTTGGCCTCGACCCGCTTGATCCGCGCGCTGTAGAACAGGTAATCCAGTGTCCGATCCGGCCCCTCGAGGCTTGGGTCATTAGGGAAGTGTGTCAGCCATTGCTTGCGGTCGATCCCGCTGGATTCACTGTTGCTCGGGATCATCGGGTATTTGTCCCACAACAGGTGCAACTCACTGTCCGGCGAATACTGGCCGCGTTTTTGCGCATCCAGGCGCAGGAATTGGCCCAGCGGCAGCAGATTGAAATCCCCGCCGATCAACCAGGGCGTGCCACGGCCTTCCAGTTTATCCAGTAACTTCGCGGTGGCCTTCACCTGCTCCTGCACCGCGCTGCGCCCAGGCATGCCGCCGTCCAGGCGCGTGTTGAGCACCGCCAGTTGCCCACCGTCGCTCAGTGGCAGGTACGTCAGCAACAAGGCGGGCCTGGGCTGGAACTGGCGGCTGATGAAGTTGGCATCCGCCGTGGGCAGTTGCAGGCGCTCGGCGTGTTCGATCTGGTAGCGGCTGAGGGTGGCCAGCTTGCGCCCGACGCTGCCGAAGATGGGCAGGCTGGGCACAAAATCGGCTTTCCAGTCGAATGCCTGGGTGCTGCACGGGTAAAGGTCGACCAGCCGCTCCTGCAACAGCGCGAGCTGATCCTGGTAATGGGAGGGCTTGGCGCCTTCGTCGATTTCCTGCAACAGCAGGATGTCGGGCTGTTCGTCGCGGATCACCCGCGCCACTTCGTCGAGGCTGAAGGCCATGTCTTCAACCGTGGGCCGTTCATCCGGGCCGCTGCCGTCGGGGGTGTCGTACCAGAACACGTAGTTCTTGCCGGCCAGGTACTGCACGTTCCAGGTCATCACCTTGAGCGCCTGCCCCGGCAGCAGGGTCGGCGCACGCGGCGCCACGCAACTGACCGGCAGGATCTCCTTGTCCGCCGGGCGCCAGGTCAGGCTGTAGATCAGTGCCGCCAACAGGCCTGCAATCAGTAGCAGGCTCAACACGGTGATGCGCAATAAACGGGTCATCGGCTCGGCTTATGTGCGTTTCAGAAGAGGCACGGAGCATATCACCGCGCGTCGGCGTCGCCACCGATCAACATGAATAAACGGAACAGCACCACACTCGTAAACAGTTGCAGGAAACTGTGGGCGCTGTCCATCAACAGCCCCAGCAGCGGCGCGGGTTCGGGATACGCCGCCACGCTGGCGCCCTTGAGCAGCCACAGCGGGGTCATCACGCACAGCAGGCACACCAGGATGCGCCAGAAATGCCCACGGGTCAGGCGCAGGCTTTCCTTCATCGCTTCAAGCGCCGACATGCCGCGCAATACCAGCAAGTATTCGGCAAACGCCAGCACCACCATCAGCCACAGGCCCGGCAGAAAGTACAGCGACAGCCCGAGCAGAATCAACAACGTGCTCATGGCGGTCAGCAAAGCGAAGCGCGGCCACATGGCCAGGGCCATGGCCCACACATCCCGGGTGCGTGGCGATTCACCGCGGGTGCGCGCGTCGAGGAACAGGATCAGGGCGCCGGTGTACAACGGATACACCAGTAATCCCACCACCACGCTGTAACCGCTGAAGGCATCCGGGCCCAGCGTATGGTCGAGCACCTGTTGCAACAGGGCTTCGAGGATCACCAGCGGCAGGCACAGCTGGACGATGGCGCCCAGGTTACGCAGGGTAAAGCGGAAGGAGTCGCGCAGCACGTCTAACGGATTCATCAGAGTCATCACAGGCCGAAAAGCAGGGACACACTTTAACCGATAGCCGGCCTGGGCAAGCAAACGTAAACCTTGAGTAAAGACCATTGAAACAATTGGTAACAGCCCCATAACTAGGGCGTACCTTGCCTGATGTCAGGCGGGCCCCTGATTTTTACCGGCAATCTAACGAGGTCGCCATGAACAGCGAAGAACAAACCCTGATCGATGGACTGTTTTCACGGTTGCAGCAAGCCGAGACGGATTCAGCCCCCCGCGACGCCCAGGCCGAAGCGCGGATCAAGGAACACATGACTCGCCAACCGGCCGCCGGCTACTACATGACCCAGTCGCTCCTGGTGCAGGAACACGCGCTGCAAAGCCTGGATGCGCAGAACAAGCAGCAGGCCCAGCAGATCCAGCAATTGCAGGAAGAATTGCAGCGCGCCAAGTCCGCGCAACCGGCCCCGGCCAGCGGCGGTGGTGGCTTCCTGTCGAGCATCTTTGGCGGCGGTTCGCGCGAGGCGCAGCCTGCGCCGGGTAATTCGGGCGGCGGCTGGCGTGAACCGGCGCGGCCATCGTTCAACCCGCCGACGCCGCAGCAGAATTATCAACCGCCGCAACAACCGGCCGCCGCCCCGCCAGCCGGCAGCGGGTTCCTCGGTGGCGCGATGAAAACGGCGGCCGGCGTGGCCGGTGGTGTATTGCTCGCCGAGGGCATCAGCAGCCTGTTTCATCACAACCAGCAGCCGCAGGTGGTGGAAGAGATCATCGAACAACCGGCGCCGGCCAGTGATCAAGGTGGCTGGGGCAACGATGACCAGAAGTTCGCCGGGAATGACAACTGGGGCGCCAACAACACCGATAGCTTCGCCGACAGCGATTATGCCGACGATTCCTCCGCCTTTGGCGACGACGATTCCTTCGTCTGACCCGCTTGACCCGGGGCGCTGCGTCGCCCCGGTCTGATTTTTTCCCGGAAACCTCCCCATGGCTGGCATACTGGCAACCTTTCCGGGCGCTGGCGCCTGGCGGTCATTGAGGAAGTGCGGTGAAGAAAATTGCAGTGTTCGCCGATGTGCAAAACCTCTATTACACCGTTCGCCAGGCCTATGGCTGCCACTTCAACTACGCTGCGCTGTGGGCTGATATCAGTGCCCATGGGCAGATCGTCGAGGCCTACGCCTACGCCATCGACCGTGGCGACAGCAAGCAGCAGCAGTTCCAGCAAATCCTGCGCAACCTGGGCTTTACGGTAAAACTCAAGCCTTACATCCAGCGCAGCGACGGATCGGCCAAGGGCGACTGGGACGTGGGCATCACCCTCGACATCATGGACGCCGCCGACCACGTCGATGAAGTGGTGCTGGCTTCCGGCGACGGGGATTTCGACATGCTGCTCGAGCGCATCATCCACAAGCATGGCGTGCAAGCGGTGGCCTACGGCGTGCCGGGGCTGACGGCCAACTCACTGATACGCGCCGCCAGCCGCTACGTACCGATCGAAGGCGCGCTGCTGCTCAAATAAGCGCGGCGGCTCACTAAATTGTCACACGGAGTTGGAACAGGTTTGGAACGTATAGCGGTCATCGACTTTGAAACCACCGGCATTACCCCGAGCAGCCACTGCCGGGCCACGGAAATTGGCGTGGTCATCCTTGAGCGCGGGCACATTGTCGACCGCTACCAGAGCCTGATGAATGCCGGCGTACGCGTGCCCGGTTTCATTGAACAACTCACCGGCATCAGCAACGCCATGCTGCGCAACGCGCCACCGGCCGAGCGGGTGATGAATGAGGTCAATGAGTTCGTCGGCACCACGCCGCTGATGGCCCACAACGCCGCGTTCGACCAGAAGTTCTGGGACTTTGAACTGGGCCTGATCCGCCGCACCCGCCTGCAGAAATTCGCCTGCTCCCTGCTGCTGGCCCGCCGCCTCATGCCGGCGGCGCCCAATCACAAACTCGGCACCCTTAACAGCTACGCCCAGCTGCCCCATACCGGTCAGGCTCACCGGGCGCTGGCGGATGCCGAGATGGCAGCCAACCTGACGGCGCACCTGGCGCGGGAACTGCGCCAGACCCACGGCCTGCGCGAACTGTCCCACGACTTGCTGTGCACCTTGCAGAAAGTGCCGGCGGCGAAGATCAATGAGCACCTGAAGAAACATCGCGGGTTCTGAACCAGCCACAGTCTCAAGAACACCAAAGATCCAAATGTGGGAGGGGGCTTGCCCTCGATAGCGGTGGGGCAGCTGCAGATAAGCTGACTGACACACTGCCATCGGGGGCAAGCCCCCTCCCACATTGGGTGATGCGTCGCCTATCGAGGCTGTGTGCACTCCAACGCCTGATCCACCACCCCCTTCGCCATCTCCACCAAATGCATCACCGCCCGCTGCGGCGCCTTCATTACCTCACCCGACGCGTGGGCCGTCTCCACCGCGCAATGCAACAAATCCGCCGCATGGGCCAGGGCCTCTTCGAAGCTCAGGTTGTCATTCAGGATAAAAATGGGCGCGTCCGGGGCGGATGCTTTGAGGTAGTAGTCGATGGCACGACGGTGGAGCAGGGCGTCTTCGCTGAGGAAGTCGGGTTTGGACTTGGGTGGGTCGGGGGTGACTTTGACCATGGTGAAACTCCTTGCTGGAAGAAGTTGACACCGTTCGCTTGCACGCGAATTTGGGTGGCAACTGTGCGTAGGTGTGCAAGACCGGGGCAAGGATCCAAACCCAGCAGGCCCGAAGGCCTCCCACGCACAGCCGCCATAACAGGCATATCGGCTGTAGGTTTATTTATGATCTTGCTTGCCATCGGACTTGCACGTCCGGTCACCGAACATTCGATGACAGGGCGAGACTAGCTACCGAATCCGACGGAAACAAGGCTGTGGGATTCTCTCGGAAACGTCCCGCAAATGAAAGGGATCGGTCTTGCTGGCCACTGAAAATCCGTTGGTTTGAGATCGCTTTCCCTTGAGCTCTGAATGGTTGGTAGGCCGAATCCGGTTGTAGCCTAGGACCTTTCTGGTTTTCTCCTTCGTTCATCTATCGCGTCTTACTGCGACCTACCATTCCGTCTGTCATTCACGCACAGGGATTACAGTCATGCAGGAAAGCGATCTTCATACGGCGATCATTCGAAGCAAGCTCGAACTCGAATCAAATGGCATTGATCTGGGGTCAAGTTCAAGCATGGCGTTTCATGTGGGCAACACAATGACAAGCTGCCCGGCAGTCATGGTGTTGCCGAGTTCGCCAGGTTGGCGTCATGGTCCTCATTACCAGTTACTCAAGCCGATTCACGCTGACCCCGCTGTGCCCGATACGACGTTTGATGAACTGTGGAAATGTACACAGCAACACTACGGCCTCACGGCAGCCACAGTTGCCACGGGCGCGGCGGGCATACCGATAAGCAAAATTGCGGTGGGTGCGTGGGTTCACGTCGGCTCCAGCAAAACCACGAACCTGGCTAGCCTGATCGGAATGCGCTTTTTTCCTCGTACATTGATCAGGCAACCCACCATGGCCAGAATGGCAAAAGCAACGTTTGGTACGGTCCGGGTATTTGGCGTCATTGGGCGAGGCATACCCTTCGTTGCTGCCGGGCTTGCAGTCTTTGATCTAGTCAGTATTGGTAAGTGTGCCTATGAAGCGAGAAATGGAAGGTAGCCTGACCCGAGCCGAAATCAGCGAAAAAGTAATTCAGCTGTTCGTGGATATCATCGGTTTCATCGACCAAAGCGATGTGACGGAGCAAACCGATTTCATCCATGACTTCGACATCATTGATGATGACTTGACCTGCTTCGTCATGCAGATCAAGTGGCAGTTCAAGCTGCAAGCGACTCAGGACGATTGGGATCACATTACAACCATCAAGCAGGTAGTCGATTTGATCTTCAGCGCGGCCACTGACGCCATCGGGGGCAAGCCCCCTCCCACATTTTGAAGGTGTTCACACATCAAGTGTGGGAGGGGCTTGCCCCCGATGGCGGCGGGTCAGCCACCACTTTTCCCATTGGCCTCCAACTGCCCCAACGGCACCCGCCGCTCTATTGCGCTGGACAAAATAATCGACGTCTTGCTGAACCCGAATTTCGCCACTCGATTAATCAGGTCTTCCAACTGCGGCATGGTGCCTACCGCCGCCTGCATGATCACGCACGGATCGCCGGTGACCCGATGGCATTCGGTCAGCTCGGGAATTTGCGCCAGGGCGTCGTAGACCTTCTGACTGCCGTGATTGGTCAGCCGTAATTCAATCACGCATTGAATCGGCAGGCCGACTTTGGACAGGTCTACCTTGGCCTGGTAACCGGTGATCACTCCGCTGGCCTCCAGTTTGGCCACGCGCTCGGCCACGGCAGGGGCGGACAGGTTCACCGTACGGGCCAATTGTGCGTAGGAAGCGCGCCCGTCTTCGAGCAGGGCGCTGAGGAGCATGCGGTCGTATTTGTCCATGATAAGGCTCCGGTTACGCCTGGCTTTCGAAAGCATGGTTTATAGCCTTCATAACCATGCTTTGAAAAGTGTATGGGCGCTTTAAACAGGTTTTGTAACTTATGTTTATCCACCTTCGTTTCTAGAATAAGCCTCCCAACTCCTGCCATAGAGCCGCCCAATGCCTGGCCCACGTCGTTTTCCCTTACCGTTGATCGCCGCCTTTTTTGCGTTGTATGTGATCTGGGGTTCCACTTACCTGGTGATCCGCATCGGCGTGGAGTACTGGCCACCGCTGTTGCTGGCGGGGATTCGGTTTTGCACCGCGGGCGTGTTGATGTATGGCTATCTGCGGTGGCGCGGGGTGCCGGCGCCGACGTGGCCGCAGTGGAAGGCGGCCGGGATGATCGGCATTTTGCTGCTCACCGTAGGCAATGGCGGCGTCAGCGTGGCGGAGCATATGGGCGTGTCGTCCGGTGTGGCGGCCTTGGCCGTAGCGACCGTGCCGCTGTTCACCCTGCTGTGCGGTTTTTTCTGGGGCGCGCGTAATACGCGGCTGGAATGGGCCGGGGTGATCCTGGGGATTATTGGCATCGCCATGCTCAATATGGGCAGTACGCTGCAATCGAGCCCATTGGGGGCGGTGTTGCTGTTGATGGCGGCGGCTTCCTGGGCCTTCGGTTCGGTGTGGAGCCGACACTTGCCGCTGCCCCAGGGCGCCATGGCCAGTGCCGCGGAAATGCTGGTGGCCGGCGTGGCGCTGCTGATCGTCAGCACGCTGTCCGGCGAACACCTGCAGGCCATGCCGCCGCTGGAAGGCTGGCTGGCTCTGGCCTACCTGACGGTGTTCGGTTCGATCATCGCCTTCAACGCCTACATGTACCTGCTCAAGCACGTGCGCCCGGCGGCCGCGACCAGTTATGCCTATGTGAATCCGGCGGTGGCGGTATTGCTGGGGATTGTGTTCGTCGGCGAGAGCATTGGCCTGGAAGAGGCCCTGGCGATGCTGGTGATCATCAGTGCGGTGTTGCTGATCAGCTTGCCGCAGTGGCGTAAGCCGAAGCCGGAAATAAGGTAAACTGCGGCGCAATTGCGACCTTGCGCTGAATTTTTCCTACGGTAACTACATGACTTTCGCCACCCTTGGCCTGATCGAACCCTTGCTGCGCGCCCTTGAGACGCTTGGCTACCAGACCCCGACGCCGGTGCAGGCGCAAGCCATTCCGGCGGTGCTGGCCGGTCGCGACCTGATGGCCGCCGCCCAGACCGGCACCGGCAAGACCGCCGGCTTTGCCTTGCCGCTGCTGCAATTGCTGACGATGGAAGGGCCGAAAGTCGCCGCCAACTCGGCGCGTGCGCTGATCCTGTGCCCCACTCGCGAGCTGGCCGAGCAGGTTCACGCCAGCGTCGCCGAATACGCCCAGCACCTGCCGCTGACCACTTACGCGGTGTACGGCGGCGTCAGCATCAACCCGCAGATGATGAAGCTGCGCAAGGGTGTCGACATCTTGGTGGCCACGCCTGGGCGCCTGATTGATCTGTTCCGCCAGAACGCGCTGAAACTCAACCAGTTGCAAACCCTGGTGCTGGATGAAGCCGACCGCATGCTCGACCTGGGCTTCTCCGAAGAGCTGGCGAACATCTACCGCATGCTGCCGAAAAAACGCCAGACCCTGCTGTTCTCAGCCACGTTTTCCGATGACATCCGCCTGCTCGCCGGGCAAATGCTCAATGACCCGCTGAGTATCGAAGTCAGCCCGCGCAACGTCGCCGCCAACACCGTGCAGCAGTGGGTGGTGCCGGTGGATAAAAAGCGCAAGCCGGAACTGTTCGTGCACCTGATGCGCAAGGGCCGCTGGAAACAGGTGCTGGTCTTCGCCAAAACCCGCAATGGCGTGGACGCGCTGGTGGACAAGTTGCAGGGCCTGGGCATCAATGCCGACGGCATCCATGGCGACAAACCCCAGGCGACCCGCCAACGTGCACTGGACCGCTTCAAGGCCAGCGAAGTGCAGATCCTGGTGGCCACCGACGTGGCGGCCCGTGGCCTGGATATCGAAGACCTGCCGCTGGTGGTCAACTTCGACCTGCCGATCGTCGCCGAAGACTACATCCACCGTATCGGCCGTACCGGCCGTGCGGGCAACACCGGCGAGGCGATTTCACTGGTGTGTGCCGATGAAGTGAACATGCTGTCGGCGATCGAGATGCTCACGCGCCAGACCCTGACCCGCAAAATGGAAGCGGATTTCGTACCCGAGCATCGCGTGCCGGATACCGATGCCAGTGGGCAGGTGGTGAAGAAGCCGAAAAAGCCGAAGAAGCCCAAGACATCGGGCGGCGGCGGTAAGCGCAATCTGGGTAAATGGGTGGACAGCGGTGACGTGGCGCCCGCGGAGCCGTCGATCAAGCCGGTGCGCAAGGTGCCGGTTTTCAACACCGGACCGCGTAAGAAGAAGTGATTTTGCGGTGGGGCTGATGGCCTCATCGGGGGCAAGCCCCCTCCCACACTTTGATTTGTGAACACATTCGAAATGTGGGAGGGGGCTTGCCCCCGATGGCGGCCTTGAATCCACCCCACCTCTCAGCTGTCAAGCCATTCCAACAGCCCAAGCCCCGCCGCCCTGCCACTGGCAAAACACCCCGTCAGCAGATACCCCCCGGTCGGCGCCTCCCAATCCAGCATTTCCCCGGCACAAAACACCCCAGGCAATTGCTTGAGCATCAACCGCTCATCCAGTGCTTCAAACGGCACACCACCGGCCGTGCTGATGGCTTCGTCGATGGGCCGCGTCTTGACCAATGTCAGCGGCAACGCCTTGATATCGACTGCCAACTGCGCCGGATCGGCGAAGTGTTCAGCGGGCGTCAGCTCGCGTAACAACGCCGCTTTCACGCCATCCAACCCCAGCTGACTGTGCAAATGCTTGCTCATTGACCGCGACCCACGTGGTTTGGCCAGCGCAGCCTGCACCTTGTCCAGCGGCTTGCTCGGCAGCAGATCGATATGCACGGTGGCGGCGCCGTCACGGTTGATCGTTTCTCGAATCGGCGCCGACAGCGCATAGATCAGGCTGCCTTCGATGCCAGTGGACGTCACGACACATTCCCCCAGTCGAGGCTTATCGTCCCCCAGTCCAATGGCGACATTTTTCAACGGCGCCCCGGCGAATTTGCTGACTATCAGGTTGCTCCAGGCTGACACCTCAAACCCGCAGTTGCTCGGTTGCAGGCGAACGTAAGGCACGCCTTGGCCTTCCAGCAGATTCAGCCAGGCCCCATCGGAGCCGAGGCGGGACCAACTGCCGCCGCCCAGGGCCAACAGCACGGCATCGCTGTGGACAACTTTTTCGCCGTCCGGGCTGTGGATAAGCAGATCACCCTCGGCATTCCAGCCCACCCAGCGATGCCGGGTGTGGATAACCACACCTTGATCACGCAGACGCTTGAGCCAGGCACGCAGCAACGGCGCGGCCTTCATGTCCGTAGGAAATACGCGGCCGGAGGTGCCGACAAAGGTTTGAATGCCCAGGCCGTGAATCCACTCGCATAACGCCTCGGCCCCAAAGCGGCGCAGTAACGGCGCCATGTGCGGTGCGCGTTCGGCATAGCGCGCCAAGAACGCCGTGTAGGCTTCGGAGTGGGTGATATTCATGCCGCCGACGCCGGCCAGCAGGAACTTGCGTCCTACCGAAGGCATGCCGTCGTACAGCGCCACCCGTACGCCCGCCTGGCTCAAGACTTCGGCGGCCATCAGCCCGGCAGGGCCGCCGCCGATAATGGAGACAGAGGGGGGAGAAGACTGAGGCATGGGCAAGGCTACGGTGGTGTGAATAGGCCGAGCATTCTACCCGACGACGGCACGCCTGCCTGATCAAAAAATGTACACTTTCCTACACGCCATACGGTTACTTGCTTGCAGGCCGTTACACTCAAGTTATCCACAGGTGATTCCACAGGCATTGTGGGTAACGCACACATATCAATGACAACCTGATGACGTCCACACACGCTGCGCACTGTGATGCAGGATGCCGTGGCGGCGGGCCAGGGCAGGGCGGTCCTTGCTGTAGCCGCCACCGATCACGCCCATTACTGGAATATCGCGGCCCAGGCAGTGACGCATCACGCTTTCATCGCGGGCCGGCAACGCCGGCATCCGTCAGCTTGAGGTAACCGAGCGCGTCGTCCTTGTGTACATCCACGCCCGCGTCGTACAGCACCAGGTCCGGCTGGTAGAGCGGCAGCAGGTAATTGAGCGCGTCGTCGACCACCTTGAGGTAGTCGTCGTCGCCCATGCCCATGGGCAATGGAATGTCCCAGTCGCTCTGGGCCTTGCGCGCCGGAAAGTTCTTTTCACAGTGCAGCGATACGGTGATGGCATCCGGCGTGTCATGCAGGATGCGTGCGGTGCCGTCGCCCTGGTGCACGTCGCAATCAAAGATCAGCACCCGATTGACCCGGCCGCTGGCCAGCAGGTAATGGCTGATCACTGCCAGGTCATTGAAGATGCAAAAGCCCGCCGGGTAATCGTAATGGGCGTGATGGGTGCCGCCGGCGAGATGGCAGGCGAGGCCATGTTCCAGCGCCTGCTCCGCCGCCAGGATCGAGCCGCCCACCGCGCGCACGGTGCGGCGCGCCAGGGCTTCGCTCCACGGCAGGCCGAGGCGCCGTTGGTCCTCGCGAGACAACTCGCCGCTCATATAGCGTTCGATATACCCGGGATCATGGGCCAGGCCCAGAATCTCCCCCGGGCACAGTTGCGGACGCAGCAACTGGCTGTCCTCGGTCAGGCCGCTGTCCACCAGGTGATCGCGCAACAGGCGAAACTTGTCCATGGGGAACCGGTGGTCCGCCGGGAACTCGGGGCTGTAGTCATCGTGGTAGATCAATGGCAAGGGCATGGGATTTTCTGACGGGAGTCTGCGTCGGATCTTACCAGCGCTGTACACTCACGCACATGGCAAGGGAGGGGGAACCATGGAGCCGATACTGGAATTGGAAAGTGCACGCCTGGTCATGCGCCCATGGCGTGACAGCGACCTGCCGGCCTTTGCGCAGATGTGCGCCGACCCGCAGGTGATGCGCTATTTCCCGGCCAGGTTGAGCCACCTGGAAAGCGCCGCACTGATCGGGCGGATTCGCGGCCATTTTGCCGAATATGGCTTTGGCTTTTGGGCGTTGCAGCGCAAGGACACCGGCGAATTCATCGGCCTTACCGGGCTGCAGAACGTCAGTTTTGAGGAAAGCTTCACCCCGGCGGTGGAAATCGGCTGGCGCCTGGCCCGCGAACATTGGGGCCTGGGTTATGCCAGCGAGGCAGCATGGACCGCATTGCGTTGTGGTTTTGATCGTTTGAGCCTGGATGAAATCGTCGCCTTTACCACCGAAGGCAATTTGCCTTCACAAAAAGTCATGCAGGCCATCGGTATGCATTACGATCCGCAGGCAGATTTTCAACACCCCAAAGTCGCAGCCGATGACCCGCTGCGCGCCCATGTGTTGTACCGCATCACCCGCGCCCAATGGTTGGACACGCTGCACGGATAAGCAGGCGGTCATACTTAATAGAAACCTGTAGGAGCGAGCTTGCTCGCGAAGGACGCAAGCGCGCTGCGGTAAACCAAGAGCGCTGCGTCATCGTTAACGATTTTCGCGAGCAAGCTCGCTCCTACAGGTAGATACCGTTTTGCTTTGAGGAGAGTTTCAATGAGCCAAGTATTGGAAGATCTGGTGGACTTGCTGACCCTGGAGCCGATCGAGGAAAACCTCTTTCGCGGCCGCAGCCAGGACCTGGGTTTTCGCCAACTGTTCGGTGGCCAGGTGCTTGGCCAGTCGCTGTCGGCGGCCAGCCAGACGGTAGAAGAAGCGCGTCACGTACATTCCCTGCACGGTTATTTCCTGCGCCCTGGAGACGCGGCGTTGCCGGTGGTGTATTCGGTGGACCGCGTGCGCGATGGCGGCAGTTTCAGTACGCGCCGCGTCACCGCGATTCAGAAGGGCCATCCGATCTTCACCTGCACGACCTCGTTCCAGTACGACGAAGAAGGCTTCGAGCACCAGACCACCATGCCCGTGGTGGTCGGCCCGGAGAACCTGCCATCGGAGCTGGAGCTGACTCAGCAGCGCGCGCACCTGATCCCCGAGCACATGCGCGACAAGCTGCTGTGCCCCAAGCCCATCGAAGTGCGCCCGGTCACCGAAAAGGACCCGTTCAACCCGCAGCCGTCCGACCCGGTCAAGTACGTGTGGTTTCGCGCCGACGGCGCCCTGGCCGATGCGCCGGCATTGCATAAATACCTGCTGGCCTACGCCTCGGACTTCGGCCTGCTGACCACCTCGCTGCTGCCCCACGGCAAGACCGTGTGGCAGAAAGACATGCAAGTCGCCAGCCTCGACCACGCGCTGTGGTTTCACGCCGACCTGCGCGCCGATGATTGGTTGCTGTATGCCATGGACAGCCCCTGGGCCGGCAATTCCCGTGGGTTTTCCCGTGGCAGCGTGTACAACCGCGCCGGGCAACTGGTGGCCTCGGTGACCCAGGAAGGCTTGATTCGCCATCGCAAGGACTGGGCATGAGCCTGGCCGACGTCCGGCATTGGGTGTTCGACATGGACGGCACCCTCACGGTGGCGGTGCATGATTTCGCGGCCATCCGGGTGGCGCTGGAGATTCCTGCCGAAGACGACATTCTCACGCACCTTGCCGCGTTGCCGGCGGACATCGCGGCAGCCAAGCATGCCTGGCTGCTGGAGCATGAGCGCGAGCTGGCGCTGGGCTCGGTGGCGGCGCAAGGTGCGGTTGAACTGGTGCGCGAGCTGGCCGCACGCGGTTATCGCCTGGGAATTCTGACGCGCAATGCCCAGGAGCTGGCCCATATCACCCTGGAGGCGATTGGCCTGGCGGACTGCTTTGCCATTGAGGATGTGCTGGGGCGTGAGGACGCGCCGCCCAAGCCTGACCCGGGTGGCTTGTTGAAACTGGCGGCGGCCTGGGGCGTAGCACCCCGCGAGATGGTGATGGTGGGGGATTATCGTTTTGACCTGGACTGTGGCCGGGCAGCGGGGACCAGGACCGTGTTGGTGAACCTGCCGCAGAACCCCTGGCCGGAGTTGGCGGATTGGCATGCCGAGGACTGTTCGGCGCTGCGCCGAATGATTTAACCCAGGCAATAGAGATCAACTGTGGGAGGGGGCTTGCCCCCGATAGCGGGCTGTCAGCTAAACATGTGCTGACTGACACACCGCCATCGGGAGCAAGCCCCCTCCCACATTTTTAATCCGGTTTCTTCAGTGAGTGCGGGAACGTTTCTGCTGCGCAGCGTTGTGCCGGATGATCCAGCCCAGGCAATGAAGATCAACTGTGGGAGGGGGCTTGCTCCCGATAGCGGTCTGTCAGCTAAACATGTGCTGACTGACACACCGCCATCGGGAGCAAGCCCCCTCCCACATTTTTAATCCGGTTTCTTCAGTGAGTGCGGGAACGTCTCTGCTGCGCAGCGTTGTGCCGGATGATCCAGCCCAGGCCATGAAGATCAACTGTGGGAGGGGGCTTGCTCCCGATAGCGGGCTGTCAGCTAAACATGTGCTGACTGACACACCGCCATCGGGGGCAAGCCCCCTCCCACATTTTGATTGGGTTTCTTCAGTGATTATGGTGCAAACAACACCTTTTCTCCCTGCGGCGAAGTCAACATCTTATCCCCGTCATGCCCAACCCCTGGCACTTCCACCAACCTGTGACCCAGCTGCGGATGCCGCCGCTTGAGGTAGTCAAAATAGTTGTGCCCGCGAATCAGCCGATACGCGCCCTGGGTTTGGGCTTCGCAGCTTTTATCCAGCGCTGGGTGGTTGGGGTCGGTGTCCTGCTGGCCCAGCAGGTAGGTGATATCGCGTGATACGTAGGCCCGCTCCAACTGTTCGGCACCGTGGTCGCCGGCGTAGGCCGGCAGCTTTTGCATGCCGTATTTCCAGTCATTGAAACCTGGACAATCGGCTATTTCGAACGGCACCGGCCGCTGCGGGCTGAAGTAGGCATAGGACGATGGGTTGGCGACCACATAGCGCAGGCTGATGCCCTCGGTCTCCAGCATCGGGTGAGTGTGGCCGGTGACAGCGAAACGCTGCACCACCTGGCCACCGCCGGAATGCCCGGCGACCACGATTTCCTTGAGCGCCGGGAACAGTGTGCGGCTGCCCAGGTGCTTGATGATCTGGTCGAGGGCGGCAAACGAGCTGATCTGGCCCGGGCCGATTGACGGTTCGCCGGCCATCCAGTCGTTACCCTTCCAATGCAACACCTGATCGCCCAAGTGGTTACGCTTCACATCCAACTGATTGAGAAACTGCGGCGCGATCACCAGCGTGTTGCCGCCAACCCCGGCATGGTTGGCGGCGTCGATGCCGCTTTGCAGGTAGGTCTGCGCATTGCGCAGGCGGCCATGCACGATGATCAGCGCACGAGTGACCTTGGGCAGCGGCTGGCGCCAATCCTGGCTCAAGCCGAGGCTGAGGTCGCCGGCCTCCAGATGAAAACGATCGGGGCTGACCACCTTGACGCTGTGTTCGGCCGCCAGGGTGCAACAGGACACCAACACACCCAGCAGCAACCCCAATCGTTTATTCATTTAGAGACTCTTGGCATTAAAGGTATCGCACTGGGCGATCTGCCCCTGGGCGAAGCCGGTCTTGAACCAGCGCACGCGCTGGGCCGAGGTACCGTGGGTGAACGAGTCCGGCACTACGCGCCCCTGGCCCTGTTGCTGCAGGCGGTCGTCGCCGATGGCATTGGCCGCGTTCAGGGCTTCTTCGATATCACCGGGCTCCAGCCAGTTCAGGCGTTTTTGGGCGCGGTTGGCCCACACGCCGGCAAAGCAGTCGGCTTGCAGTTCCTGGCGTACCAGCAAGCCACCGTCGCCTTGCATGGGTCGACCTTGCTCGCGCGCGGCCTGGATCTTGGACGAAATACCGAGCAGGGTTTGCACGTGATGCCCGACTTCGTGGGCGATCACATACGCCTGGGCGAAATCGCCGGCGGCCTGGAAGCGTTGCGACATTTCCCGGAAGAAATCCAGGTCCAGGTACACCTGCTGATCCGCCGGGCAATAGAACGGGCCGCTGGCCGCGGTGGCGCCCCCGCAGGCGGAGTTCACCCGGCCACGGAACAGGATCAGTTTCGGGTTCTTGTAGGCCAGGCCGTTTTCCTGGAATACCTGGCCCCAGGTGTCTTCGGTATCGCCCAGCACGGCGCGGACAAAGTCGGCCTGCTCATCGTTGGCCGGCGGCGCCTGGCGCGACTGTGGCTGCGTGCTGACCGACGGCGCCTGTTCCATCTGGCCGGTCAACTGGCCGAGGATCTGCATCGGGTCCTGGCCGGTGAGCCAGCCGATGCCGACGATCAGCACGATAGCGGTGAGGCTCAGGCCCTTGCCGCCACCGAAGCGCATACCACCGCCACCGCCACCGCCGCGGCTGTCATCGCGGGCATCGACCACGTTGTCGCTGCGTCGGCCTTTTTTCCATAGCATGGGGCAATCCTCTTGTTAACGGTCCGGCAAAAATATGGATGGAGTATGGTCGTAGTTAGCGGCAATAGCCTTCGCCGGCAGCCACAATCAGGCAGTCTTTTTTATCTGCCAGCCACTTCAGGCCCGTGGCGGCGCCGTCCCCGGCACGCAGCAACTGGGGGCCGTCGGGGCGAGTGAAGGCGATGCCTTCGTCGGTTGCCTGGCCCTTGAATGTGCCGGAAGCATCGGCATCCAGGCCATATTGCATGGTCAGGAGGTAATGACCGCGGCCGATGCTGTCGTCCTTGGCGATGTTCAGGTTCAAGCCTTCGACGCCGATCCACTTGCCCACCCATTTATCGGTTGGCGGGGTCTCGGGCACCAGGGTTGCTTGCACGGAAGCGGGTGCAGGCTTTGGTGCTTCCTTGGGGGTCTTGTCACAGGCAGAGAGCAGGGCGAGGGCAGACAGGGCAAACAGGATTTTTTTCATATCGGCAGGGCCTTGGTTAAAAAGTGTGCAACGCTGGGGCGTGCGTGCAGCGTTGGACTCAAATCCACTGATTTAGTGCGCTGTTCGCCCGGTGTTTGGTTATGCTCTTGGGGCAGACACAGGCCCGGCTGCTAGATTACTAGGTTGAGTGCTATCGCGTTCCGCTCGACATACAAGAGAAATCAATGACTGTCAGTACCCCGCTTTCCGGCGTCAACCATCCCTTCAAAGGCATTCTGCTGATTGTGCTGGCGACGTTTCTGTTCTCCAGCCACGACGCCTTGTCCAAATACCTGGCCGGGTTCTACCCGATCGTGATGGTGGTTTGGGCGCGTTACATGGTGCACACCTTGTTGATGGCGGGGATTTTCCTGCCGCAATCGGGCCTGCGCGTGCTGCGCAGCAAACGCCCGGGCATGCAGGTGGTGCGGGCGTTGTGCCTGTTGGGCACCAGCCTGTTCTTCACCACGGCGCTGCATTACATCCCGTTGGCGGAAGCCACGGCGGTGAACTTCCTCGCGCCGATCCTGGTGACGGCGCTCTCGGTGCCCTTGCTCGGCGAGCACGTCACACGTGGCCAATGGCTGGCGGTGATCTGCGGGTTTGTCGGCGTGGTGATCATCATTCATCCGGGCGGTGAGTTGTTCACACCGGCGGTGCTGCTGCCGCTGTGCTCGGCGTTGTTCTTCTGTTTCTACCAACTGCTCACGCGCATTCTCAGCCAATACGACAGTCCCACCACCAGCAACTTTTTCGCCGGCCTGTGCAACACCTTGGTGATGAGTGCGATGGTGCCGTTCTTCTGGCAGGTGCCCACCCTGTGGCATGGCGTGATGATGCTGGCGCTGGGCACCTGTGGGATGACCGCGCACTTGATGCTCACCCAGGCGTTCCGCTTCGCGGCGCCGGCCTTGCTGGCGCCGTTCGGCTATTGCCAGATCGTGTTTGCGGGGTTGTTGGGTTGGCTGGTGTTCAGCCATACCCCCGACACAACCACCGTGGTCGGCATCGGGGTGATCTGCATGAGCGGGTTGGCCGCTGCCTGGCAGCAGCGGCGTCGGTAAATTAAACGTCTACCGTAGGAATCTTGCGCGGCGCCATGAAGTACATCCAGGTCAGCGCAATGAAATACATCGCCGGAATCAGGGTGAACAACACGGTGTAGTTGTTGTGGGTCACGGTGAGGATGTGGCCGACGATCTGGGTCATGAACATGCCGCCGATGGCCGCGCACATGCCGCCGAAACCGAACACCGTGCTCATCATGTGCTTGGGCGTGTAGTCCATCACCAGGCTCCAGATGTTGGCGGTCCAGGCCTGGTGCGCGCCGATGGCCAGGGAGATGGCGAACACCGCGACCCACAGCTGGCTGGAGCCGGCCGCCATGATCACGCCGACGATGCAGCAGGCGAACAACAGCATCGACAGCAGCCGTGCCTTGATCGAGTTCATCCCGCGCCCGATCAGGAACGAGGACAGGATGCCGCCGCCCACACTGCCGAAGTCGGCGGTGAGGTAGATGATGATCAGCGGAATGCCCATCTGCGTCACGTTGATGCCCAGGTTGTATTGCTGGTTCAGGAACGGCGGCAGCCAGTACAGGTAGAACCAGAACACCGGGGCGGTCAGCGAGTAGGCCAGGGCGAAGGCCCAGGTGCCGCGCATGCGCAGGATGCGGCTGAACGGCACGCGGGGTTGTTCCGGCTCGACTTCCTGTTGCACGTAGTCCAATTCCGATTGTTTAACGCTGGGATGGTCTTCCGGGTTGTAGTACTTCAAGCCCCAAAGCACCAGCCAGATACCACCGAGCGCGGACATGCACAGGAACGCCGCCTGCCAGCCCCACACGTGCAGGATCAACGGCAGCAGCATGGGCGTCATCATGGCGCCGACGTTGGTGCCGGCATTGAAAATGCCTGTAGCCACTGCGCGTTCGCCAGCGGGGAACCAAAGGCGCGTGGTTTTCACACAGGCAGGGTAGTTGGCCGCTTCGGTCAGCCCGAGGATGAACCGGCAGACCATGAAACCGAGCGCCGAAGTGGCCAGGCCGTGGGCACCGGTGGCCAGGCTCCACAGCAGTACCGCGCAGAAAAACACGCGCTTGACGCCAACCCGGTCGATCAACCGGCCCTGCAGCACAAAGCCGATGGCGTAGCCGACCTGGAACCAGAAGTTGATGTTGGCGTAGTCCATCGCCGTCCAGCTCATTTCCTTGGCCAGAATCGGTTGCATCACGCCCAGGGCGGCGCGGTCGATGTAGTTGAGGGTGGTAGCGAAGAACACCAGGGCCAGCATGCCCCAGCGGGTTTTACCCACGGCCAGGGCGCCGCGGATCTTGTCGCCGATGCCGGCGTGCGGTGTGCCGGGGCGCGTGGCCAGGGCGGGATTTTGCAGAGGCATGAGGTCGTACCCGTTTTTGAAATTTTTATGGTGAGATCTGGGTCTTGATGCAAGGTCGATGGTGCGCAGTGGTTAAAAAGTCGTCAATTCGCCAAAGGGGCATAGTGTTCGATAATCGCACCAAAAACTAACCGGTTCGTACATTTTAATTGCCGCGTGTAGGCTGGGGGCGAATAATTTGCCATAAACAACAATTGCCGGGAGTGACCCATGCAACGTTCCATCGCTACCGTGTCGTTGAGCGGCACCCTGCCGGAAAAGCTCGAAGCCATTGCCGCCGCCGGGTTTGATGGCGTTGAGATTTTCGAGAACGACCTATTGTATTACGACGGCAGCCCGCGCGAAGTTAGACAGATGTGCGCCGACCTCGGTATCGCCATCACTTTGTTCCAGCCGTTCCGCGACTTTGAAGGCTGCCGCCGTGACCGCCTGGCCCGTAACCTGGAGCGCGCCGAGCGCAAGTTCGATTTGATGCAGGAGCTGGGCACCGACCTGGTGTTGGTGTGCAGTAACGCCTCGGCCGATTGCGTGGGCGATGAACGCATCCTGCTCGATGACCTCAGCCTGCTGGCCGAACACGCGGGTCGCCGTGGCTTGAGAATCGGCTACGAAGCGCTGGCCTGGGGCAAGCATGTGAACACCTGGCAACAGGTGTGGAACCTGGTGCGCCAGGTGAATCAGCCAAGCCTGGGCGTTTTGCTCGACAGTTTCCACACCTTGTCCCTCAAGGGCGATCCGAGTGCCATCGCCGAGATCCCCGGCGACAAAATCTTCTTCGTACAAATGGCCGACGCGCCGATCCTGGCCATGGATGTACTCGAGTGGAGCCGGCATTTTCGCTGCTTCCCCGGCCAGGGCGAATTCGATCTGGCAGGCTTTCTTGCGCCGATCATCCAGAGTGGCTACACCGGGCCTTTGTCCCTGGAGATTTTCAACGACGGCTTTCGCGCCGCGCCGACGCGGGCCAACGCGGCGGATGGTTTGCGCTCGTTGCTGTACCTGGAAGAGAAAACCCGTCAGCGCCTGGCCGCGCAACAACCTGCCGCGCCCGTGGATATCCTGTTCGAGACGCCGGCGGCCAGCGAATACGACGGCATCGAATTCCTCGAGTTTGCCGTGGATGAAAGTCTCGGCGCCAAGCTCACGCATTGGTTGGAGCGCCTGGGCTTTGCCAAGGCCGGCCAGCATCGCTCCAAGAATGTGAGCCTGTTGCGTCAGGGCGATATCAACCTGATCCTCAATTGCGAGCCCTATTCCTTTGCCCACAATTTTTTCGAGGCCCATGGGCCGTCGTTGTGCGCCATGGCGATGCGGGTCAACGACAGTGCCAAGGCATTGGAGCGAGCGGTGGCCTACAAAGGCCAGCGCTATCGCGGCCTGGTTGGGCCCAACGAACTCGAGCTGGCCGCCGTGCGTGCGCCGGATGGCAGCCTGATCTACCTGGTGGACCGAAGCGAAGGCGGGCTCTACGACACCGATTTCAACCTGCAGCCCGCGACTGCCGCCAGCGGCGGCTTGCTGCGCATCGATCATATGGCCATGGCCCTGCCGGCCGACAGCCTCGACAGCTGGGTATTGTTCTACAAGAGCCTGCTGGATTTTGAAGCCGACGACGAAGTGGTGCTGCCCGATCCCTATGGTCTGGTCAAAAGCCGCGCATTGCGCAGCCGCTGCAGTTCGATTCGCCTGCCGCTGAATATTTCCGAGAACCGCAATACTGCCATTTCCCACGCGTTATCGAGCTACCGCGGCTCGGGCGTGCACCACATTGCCTTCGATTGCGCGGATATTTTCGCCGAAGTGCGCCGGGCCAAGGAGGCCGGCGTGCCGCTGTTGGACATCCCGCTCAATTACTATGACGACCTGGCCGCACGCTTTGATTTCGACGATGAGTTTCTCAGCGAATTGGCGTACTACAACGTGCTGTACGACCGCGACGCCCAGGGCGGTGAGCTGTTTCACGTCTACACCGAAGCCTTCGAGGGCCGGTTTTTCTTTGAGATCATCCAGCGCAAGAACGGCTATGCCGGCTATGGCGCGGCCAACGTGGCCGTGCGTCTGGCGGCAATGGCCAAGTCGCGCAGCGGTGCGGTGCGCCAGGCACGTTTATAACGGCAGTCGGGGTGCTTCCTTCGGGGAGCGCCTCGGCCCATAATCGGGCCTGCATAAAAACGCCGTGAGCGCACCATGACCCTGACTCCCGACCTCTCTGCCGTGTCAGACGCACCGCGCAAGAGTCGCAAGAACAATCCGGAAAAGACCCGCGAGAATATTCTCCAGGAAGCCGTTGTCGAGTTTGTTCAGCAAGGCCTGTCCGGCGCCCGCGTGGACGCCATTGCCGAGCGCATCCACACCTCCAAGCGCATGATCTATTACTACTTCGGCAGCAAGGAGCAGCTCTACGTCGAGGTGCTGGAGAAGCTCTACGGCGATATCCGCAACACTGAAACCCGCATGAACCTCACGGCCCTGGAACCGCGCGAAGCGATTCGCCGGCTGGTGGAGTTCACCTTCGACCACCATGACCAGAACGTGGATTTCGTGCGCATTGTCAGCATCGAAAATATCCACAACGCCGAGTATGTGAAACGCACCAGTACGATCAAGGACATGAACAGCAAAATCCTTGAGAGTCTTGGCGAGACCTTGCGTCGAGGCGCTGAGATGGGGCTGTTTCGTGAAGGGTTGGAGCCCCTGGATGTCCACCTGTTGATCAACTCGTTCAGTTTTTACCGCGTATCCAACCGCCATACGTTCAGCGAGATTTTTCAGATCGAACTGTCGGATGAGGCGATCAAGCAGCGGCATCGCGCGATGATCTGCGAATCGGTGTTGCGCTACCTTCAGGCCTGAGAACACGTGATTTCAGGGCTGAGTGCAATCAATGTGGGAGGGGGCTTGCCCCCGATTGCGGTCTGTCAGATGAGCATGTGCCACTGATACACCGCTATCGGGGGCAAGCCCCCTCCCACATTTTTGCTCCGGTTTCTACTGCTGGCTATTCATGCTCTGGAAGTGCGCCAGCATCCGGTCTGCATCCGCCGCCGCGCCACTGAATAATCTCAAATGCTTTCACCGCCTGAAGCACCGCCATTTCACGGCTGAGTGCAATCAATGTGGGAGGGGGCTTGCCCCCGATTGCGGTCTGTCAGTTGAGCATGTGCCGACTGATACACCGCTATCGGGGGCAAGACCCCTCCCACATTTTCGGCCCGGTTTCTACTGCTGGCTATTCATGCTCTGGAAGTGCGCCAGCATCCGGTCTGCATCCGCCGCGGCGCCACTGAACAACTCAAACGCCTTTACCGCCTGAAACACCGCCATATTGCCGCCATCCAGGGTACGGCAACCCAGGGCGCGGGCGTCATGCAGCAATTGGGTTTGCAGCGGGAAATACACGATTTCCGCCACCCACAGCCCGGCGTGCAATAACCCGGCCGGCACGGGTGTGCCGGGCAGCTTGGCCATGCCCATCGGCGTGGTATTGACCAGACCCTGCGCCTCGGTCACGGCGTTGGCCAAGTGGCCGCCGACCTGGGCGCGACCTTCGCCAAAACGCCGGGCGAGGTTATCCACAAGCTCGCGGGAACGGGCGGTGTCCACGTCGAAAATGCTCAGCTGTTCCACGCCCTCGGCCAGCAGCGCGTGCGCCACGGCCGCGCCCGCACCGCCGGCGCCCATCTGCACCACGCGCTGGCGTGGCACATCATTGAAGTTGCGCCGAAAACCTTCGGCGAAGCCCAGGCAATCGGTGTTATGGCCGATGCGCTTGCCGTCTTTGAACACCACCGTGTTAACCGCGCCAATGCCCCTGGCCTCGTCGGACAATTCATCCAGCAACGGCAGGATTGCTTGCTTGCACGGGTAAGTAATGTTCAGGCCGGTGAAGTGCATCTGTTCAGCGGCACGCAGCAGGTCGGGCAGGGCATGGCTGTCCAGGCGCTGCACCTCCAGATCGATCAGGCGATACAAATAGCGCAAGCCCTGGGCGTCACCTTCCTGTTCATGCAGGGCGGGCGTGCGCGAGGCCTGGATGCCGGCGCCGATCAGGCCGGCGAGAACGCGGGGTTTCATCAGGCGCATCCTTTCAACGAGTGGCTGAAATGCTCCAGGGCCAAGTGGTAGCCATGGCTACCAAACCCGGCCAGTACCGCCTTGGCGATGGGCGAGACAAAGGAGTGATGACGAAACGCCTCACGGGCATGCACGTTGGATAAATGCACTTCGATCACCGGCACTTCGCTGGCCACCAGCGCATCGCGAATCGCTACCGAGGTGTGGGTCCAGGCCGCTGGATTGATCACGATCCCGGCGCAACGGGCGCGGGCCGCGTGAATCCAGTCGAGCAATTCGCCTTCATGGTTGGTTTGGCGAAACTCAATGCTCAGCCCGAGCTTTTCGGCGCTGCGGCCACACAGGGCGGCGATGTCAGCCAGGGTTTCGTGACCGTAAGTGGCGGGCTCGCGGGTGCCGAGCAGGTTCAGATTGGGGCCGTTGAGCACCAGCACGATAGGCGGCATAGAGAGGTCTCCACAGTTTTTATTGGTTGTGGAGATAAAATGTACTGAATGGTTAGTTTGGTCAATGAATGGCGGTAGATGTGTTCGATTATCGAACCGTTAATCAGCACGGCAGCTTCTGCTGAAGTGTTACGCCGGATTGCAGAGTGAACACGATTTGCGAGCGCGGACGGAGTCTCCCAACCGTTGGCATGAGTGGTTACAACCCGGCGTTCGCCGGTTTGTTCAGCGTTACTAATCTTTGACGCAGCTTCGTGAGCATGAAGCCGGTGGTCGGGTGACACAGGAAAATTGTTACCTGGCGGAAAACAACCTAACGGATGGGTTACGATGAGAGTAGGCACTTACAAGGGATATGTAATTTCGGTATTTCTCAGGGATGAGCATTGCCCGCCTCATGTGCATGTCAGGGGAAGGGCATGGGATGCACGTTTTCGTTTCAGTTTCCTGGATGGGGACGTGGAGCTGTGGGATGTAAACCCTGAACGCTGCCGACCACCCACAGCGATCTTGAAGGCATTACGCGAGGCAATAATGCAGCGGCACTACTTGGCGCGGGCACGCAGGATCTGGTGGGAAAACCTGCAAACGGTTTGCCTGGAGAACCATTCCTGGGATTGGGAAACCAGTGAGTTGTTGCCGGGGTTGATCATTCAGCGGGGCGTTTATGTGATCGCACGTGCCCGGCACGATGTCGTAGGGCAAAAAACAGTTTTGAGCCTGGTCAGGGCACCGGGGTTTGTGGAGATTGAATTATGAAAAAAATCGTAAAAGCCAAAGTCACACCCTATGTGCCTCTCAGCGATGCCGATGTCGACAAGGCAATAGCCCGTGGGCGCAAACTGAAGCGTCTGTATGCCAATGCCAGCAACGTGCGCTATCAAGACGACTGCATCTCCATTGGCTTCAGCGATGGCAGCCGTGTCATGTTGCCGGTGGCCGGTCTACCGGAGTTCGCGGGGTTTTCCCCGCAGGACTTTCAGCAGTTGGAGGTCGGTTTCGGCGGCAAGGCGCTTTGCTGTGAGGCCCGGGACCTGGACGTTTCGATCACGGGCCTTATCGCCACAAGCCAGCCTCTGATGGACCTCGCTACAAGCCTGGTAGCCTCGCGAAACGGTCGCAAACGCAGCGCCGCCAAATCAGCTGCCGCCCGGGCCAATGGCAAGAAGGGCGGCCGGCCGCGCAAGGACGTTCTGGATCCCGGCGACACGCCGGATACATGAATTCCAGCTTCGGAGTTGATGATGCCTGACAGATTTATCGACGGGTCAGCAATACACCCGATTCCATATGATGCGTCCACGGAAACTGGTCAAACATTGCACACCGGGTGATCCGGTGCGTGTCATGCAGTTGCGCAATGTTCGCCGCCAGCGTCTGCGGGTTGCAGGAGATATACAGGATGTTGTCGAAACGCCGGGTCAGTTCGCAGGTGTCCGGGTCCATGCCGGCGCGGGGCGGGTCGACGAATACGCTGCCGAATTCGTAGCTCTTCAGGTCGATGCCATGCAGGCGGCGGAACGGTCGCACTTCATTCAGCGCCTCGGTGAGCTCTTCGGCGGAAAGGCGCACCAGGGTGACGTTATCCACGGCATTTTCATCGAGGTTGCTCAGTGCCGCATTGACCGACGTCTTGCTGATTTCGGTGGCCAGCACCTTACGCACGCGGGTCGCCAACGGCAGAGTGAAATTGCCGTTGCCGCAGTACAGCTCCAGCAAGTCGTCCGGGCGATCGCCCAGGGCCTCGTACGCCCAATTGAGCATCTTCTGGTTCACCGTGCCGTTGGGCTGGGTGAAGGCGCCTTCGGGCTGGCGGTAGCTGAACGTACGGGCACCGACCTCGAGTTTTTCCACCACGTAATCGCGGCCGATCACATCGCGCTTGCCCTTGGAGCGGCCGATGATGCTCACGTCCAGCTCGGTCGCCAGTTGGTTGGCGGCGGCGTGCCAGTGCTCGTCCAGCGGGCGGTGATAGCACAGGGTGATCATCGCGTCGCCGGCCAGGGTGGTCAGGAACTCCACCTGGAACAGCTTGTGGCTCAGGGCGGCGCTGGCTTGCCAGGCGGCCTTGAGCTGCGGCATCAATTGGTTGATGCGTTGGCTGGCAATGGGAAACTCTTCAATGAGGATCGGCGTGCGCTTGTCGTCCTGGGCGAACATCGCGTAGTGGCGTTCCCCGCCTTCGCGCCACAGGCGGAACTCGGCGCGCAGGCGGAAGTTCTGCAGCGGCGAGTCGAAGACCTGCGGTTCGGGCGCGTCGAAGGGTGCCAGCAGGTCACGCAAACGCGTGACCTTGTCTTGCAGTTGAGCGGTGTAGTGTGCGGCGTCGAAAGTCATGCGTTGAACCAGCCCAGCTTGATCACGAACAGAATCGACAGAATCACCAGTGCCGGGTTCAGCTCACGGTAGCGGCCCGAAAGCAGCTTGATGGCGGTCCAGGCGATGAAACCGAAGGCGATGCCGTTGGCGATGGAGTAAGTGAACGGCATCGCCAGGGCGGTGATCACCACCGGCGCTGCCACGGTAATGTCATCCCAGTCGATTTCGGCCAGGCCGGACGTCATCAACACCGCCACGAACAGCAGCGCCGGCGCGGTGGCGAAGGCCGGTACGCTGGCCGCCAGGGGCGAGAAGAACAGCGCCAGCAGGAACAGGAGCGCGACCACGATGGCGGTCAAGCCGGTACGGCCGCCGGCGCTCACGCCGGCGGCGGATTCGATGTAGCTGGTGGTGGTCGAGGTGCCCAGCAGCGAGCCGGCCATGGCCGCTGTACTGTCGGCGATCAGCGCACGGCCCATTTTCGGCATATGGCCGTCCTTGCCCATCAGGCCGGCGCGCTTGGCGACGCCGATCAGGGTGCCGGAGTTGTCGAACAGGTCGACGAACAGGAAGGCAAAGATCACGCTGACCAGGCCGATATCCAGCGCGCCCTTGATGTCCAGCTGCAGGAAGGTCGGGGCCAGTGACGGCGGCATGGAGGTCACGCCGCCGAACGGGGTGACGCCCAGCAGGATCGAAACAATGGTCACCGCCAGAATGCCGATCAGCACGGCGCCGCGCACTGCCAGGGCTTCCAGCGCGACGATCAGCACGAAGCCCAGGGTCGCCAGGATCGGCGCCGGTTGTTTCAGGTCGCCCAGGCCCACCAGCGTGGCCGGATTGGCGACCACGATACCCGCGTTGTGCAGGGCGATCAGCGCCAGGAACAGGCCGATACCGGCGGCAATCGCCGAGCGCAGGGGCAGGGGTATGCTGTTGATGATCCACTCACGGATACGGAAGATCGACAGCAGGAAGAACAGCACCGCCGAAATGAATACCGCACCCAGCGCAACCTGCCAGGTGTGGCCCATGTGCAGCACCACGGTATAGGTAAAGAAGGCGTTGAGGCCCATGCCCGGTGCCAGGGCGATCGGGTAGTTGGCGATCAGGCCCATCACGGTGGAACCGATGGCCGCCGCCAGGCAGGTCGCGACAAACACTGCGCCTTTGTCCATGCCGGTTTCGCCGAGGATGCTCGGGTTGACGAACAGGATGTAGGCCATGGCCAGGAATGTGGTGATACCCGCGAGAATCTCGGTGCGCACATTGGTGTTGTGGGCTTTGAGTTGAAACAGCTTTTCCAGCATGCCGGCTCCCTGTGACGCTATCTTGCGTCGTGATTTGTTGACCTCTAAGTCAAAGCACAAACTGCGCCAAGCGCCTGTGGTTTCAGAGAGGATCGGAAAAAGCGGCGCATCATACCAGCAGCCGAGGCTGTATGGCGCATGGCCTTGAGGCATACTGCGCCGACGTTCAACAGCAGGTCATCGACAGCATGAAAAAAGCCAACGTGTGGAGTCTAGCGCTGATCGCCAGTATCAGCCTGTGGCTGGGCGCGGCACCGGCGTGGGGCGCGACTGCACCGGCCTTGAGCGAGGTGCGGGTGTTCAAGGTCGAGTCGGCGAAGTGCAGCGAGGCCATTCCGGAGCGCGTGCAGACCACTCAGATGTGCGAGCACCGCGGGCCCACCAAAGTCTCAGTGATGGAAGTCGGCCTGGGCAATAGCCCGATGGGCCGCTTCAACGGCGCAGAGTTGAACGGGCAACGCACGGCGGTGTGCCAGGTGGGAAACATCAGCCAGGCCTGCAACGGGGCAGGCACGCTGATGGGCTACATCTATGTGTTCGACCTTAACGTGCAGGCCCAGGGTTGGTTCGAATTCACCAATACGTCAATCAATCCCCCGCAAAACACCCTGAGAACCCAGCTCAATATCCACTGATCAATCATCTTGAACGCTCAAAACCCCGGGAAGTCGTACCCCTGAGACGGCGATTTTCCTGAACGCCGCGGATGTAGACCAACCCGTGAGGTGTTTATGAGCGCGACCCCCAATGGCGCGGCGGCCCAGCCGTACGTTGCCCACCCGATACGCTTGACCCTCAATGGCCAGGATCGCCAATTGAGTGTGCTGCCCTGGACCACCTTGCTGGACCTGCTGCGCGAACAACTGGACCTGGTCGGCAGCAAAAAGGGCTGTGACCACGGCCAGTGCGGTGCCTGCACCGTCTTGCGTGACGGCAAACGCGTAAACGCCTGCCTGACCCTGGCCGTGATGTGCGACGGCGCCGAGCTGACCACCATCGAAGGCCTGGCCGATGGCGACCAACTGCACCCGATGCAGCAAGCCTTTATCAAGCACGATGCCTTCCAGTGCGGCTACTGCACCCCCGGCCAGATCTGCTCGGCGGTCGGCCTGGCCAACGAAGGCCGCGCCCACGACAGTGCGCAGATCCAGGAACTGATGAGCGGCAACCTGTGCCGCTGCGGCGCCTACAGCAATATCCGCGACGCCATTGAAGAGGCGCTGCCGGCGTGCGGCAACCGGGGAGGTGAGCAATGAATCCGTTCCATTACAGCAAGCCGGCCGATGTGCACGAGGCGGTCAACCTGAGCAGCGCGGCGTCACGCTTCATTGCCGGCGGCACCAACCTGCTGGACTTGATGAAAGAGAACATCAGCCGCCCTGAGCACCTGATCGATATCACCGGATTGCCGCTGCGCGCCATCGAAGAAACCGCTGAGGGCGGCCTGCGTATCGGCGCGCTGGTCAGCAATGCCGACCTGGCCTGGCACCCGCTGATCGAGCAGCGTTACCCGTTGCTGTCCCAGGCCATCCTGGCCGGGGCCTCGCCGCAACTGCGCAACATGGCCAGTACCGGTGGCAACCTGCTGCAGCGCACCCGCTGCTACTATTTCTATGACGCCACGGTGCCGTGCAACAAGCGTGAGCCCGGCAGCGGCTGCCCGGCACGCACCGGCTTGAATCGCATCCACGCGATCCTTGGCGCCAGCGAGCAATGCGTCGCCACCCACCCCTCGGACATGTGCGTAGCCCTGGCAGCGCTGGAGGCGCGGGTGCATGTGCAAGGGCGCGGCGGGGCGCGGGTCATCGAGTTTGCCGATTTCCACCGTCTGCCGGGTGATGCGCCGCAACGGGACAACCAATTGGCCGATGACGAACTGATCACGGCCGTGGAATTGCCTGCCGATAACCTGGCTCGCCACAGTCACTACCTGAAGATCCGCGACCGTGCGTCCTATGCGTTTGCGCTGGTGTCGGTTGCCGCTGCCCTGGAGCTGGACGGCGACGAGATCATCGACGCCCGCCTGGCCCTGGGCGGTGTGGCCCACAAGCCCTGGCGTGACCGTGCGGTGGAAGCTTCCCTGATCGGCCGCCCAGTCAGCCGCGAAACCTTCAGTAACGCCGCCGATGCCCTGCTGCAAGATGCCGAGCCGCTGCAACACAACGGCTTCAAGATCAAGCTGGCGCGCCGCGCAATCATTCGAGCACTGAGCGACGCTGCGGTCGCGGGAGAACAGCCATGAGTGCCATCGGCAAACCCCTGGACCGTGTCGACGGTCTGCTCAAGGTCACCGGCAAAGCACGCTATGCCGGGGAATTTCCCGAGGACGGCCTGCTGCATGGCAGCGTGGTATCGAGCACCATCGCCAAAGGCCGGGTCATCCGGATCGATGCCTCCAAGGCCCTGGCGCTGCCAGGCGTGGTGGACGTCATCGATCACCTCAATCGCCCCCGGATCGCCAGCTACGACGATGCCTTCGCCGATGCGGATGCCGCCGACGGCTCGCCCTTTCGCCCGCTGTACAACGACCGCGTGCTCTACAGCGGACAGCCGCTGGCGCTGGTGATCGCCGATAACCTGGAGCTGGCGCGGCATGCCGGCTCGTTGGTGGAGATTGAGTACGCGCGCGAAGACTTCGAAACGGACCTGATCACCCAGCAGGAATCGGCCCACCCTTCGCCGCAGACCCCGCCCGGCCCGCGTGGCAACTTCCAGGCCGAATGGGCTGGCGCCGCCATCAGCCTCGATCTGCACTACAGCACGCCCATCGAACACCATAACCCGATGGAACCCCACGCCAGCACCGTGCTGTACCAACCGGACGGCACGTTGCATATCCACGACAAGACCCAGGGGCCGCAGAATTGCCAGGCCTATGTACAGAAAGTGTTCGGCCTGGATAAAAGCCAGGTGCGCATCTTTGCCGCGTTTGTCGGCGGTGCCTTTGGTTCGGGCCTGCGCCCGCAGTACCAATTGCCACTGGCGGTGATGGCATCGCTGGCACTGAAGCGTTCGGTACGCGTCACCCTGACCCGCCAGCAGATGTTCACCTTCGGCTACCGCCCTCGCACCCTGCAGCGCTTGCAGATGGGCGCCGCCGCCAACGGGCGCCTGCTGGCCCTGGGGCATACCGCAATCGGCCAGACTTCACGCTTCGAGGATTTCAGCGAACACGTGGTGGAATGGAGCGGCATGCTCTACCACTGCGATAACGTGCAGTTGACCTACAACCTGGTGCCGCTGGATGTATTCACCCCACTGGACATGCGTGCTCCAGGCGCGGCCCTGGGCGTGATCGGCCTGGAATGCGCCATGGATGAACTGGCCTGTGCCCTGGCCATCGACCCGGTGCAACTGCGCCTGATCAACTACGCCGAGCGTAACCAGAACGAGGACAAACCCTGGTCGAGCAAAGCCCTGCGCGAATGTTACAGCGAAGGCGCCGAGCGTTTCGGCTGGAGCCAGCGCAACCCCGAACCGCGCAGCATGCGCGACGGCCGCCAGTTGATCGGCTGGGGCATGGCCGGCGGGGTGTGGGAAGCCATGCAGATGAAAGCCAGTGCCAAGGCGCGCATCGACAGCGACGGCAAACTCACCGTCAGCAGCGCCACCACCGATATCGGTACCGGCACCTACACTGTGATGACCCAGATCGCAGCCCAGGCCAGCGGCGTGGCGATGGCCGATATCCGCTTCCTGCTGGGCGATTCGTCCTTGCCCACGGCGCCATTGCAGGGCGGCTCGTTTACCGTGTCGTCCGTCGGTACTGCCGTGCAGCAGGCCTGTGAAGCCCTCAATGCCAAACTGCTGGAAACCGCCCGGCAGGTTTACCCGGTGTTCAAGGACGCCCGGTCCGTTCGCTTCGAAGAGGGCCAGTTGCATACCGGTGACGTGAGTGTGTCGTTGGCCCAGTTGGTCAAGGACAGCGGTGAGGACGCGCTGGAGGTGCAGATAGACAGCGAGCCCGATAAGAAGCGCGAGGGCTATGCCAGCGCCACCCATTCGGCGGTATTCGTCGAAGTGCGCGTGGACGAGGACCTGGGCACCATCAAGGTCAGCCGCGTGGTCAGCGCCATTGCGGCCGGGCGTGTGGTCAATCCGAAAATGGCGCGCAGCCAGATCCTCGGCGGTGTGGTGTGGGGCATCGGCATGGCGCTGCATGAAGAGACCCAGGTCGACCATCAACTGGGGCGCTACATGAACCACAGCCTGGCCGAGTACCACATCCCGGTGAATGCCGATATCGGCGAGATTGACGTGCTGTTTGTCGAAGAACACGACGAGATCGTCAATGCGCTGGGGTCCAAGGGCGTAGGAGAGATCGGCATTGTCGGGGTGGCGGCGGCGGTGGCGAATGCCATCTATCACGCCACTGGCAAACGGGTCCGGGAGTTTCCGATCACCCTGGACAAGGTGCTCTAAAAGACAGCGCGTAACCCATGTGGGAGGGGGCTTGCCCCCGATGACGGCGTGTCAGTCGACGCTGATGCGACTGATCTACCGCTATCGGGGGCAAGCCCCCTCCCACATTTGACCTTATTGTCATCGCGGGTCAGGCGGTGGTTTTCAACACAGGCTCTTCCACCGGAACATGCATACGGTCGCGATTGGCCAGGGTCGGGAACAGTTTGATCCACACCCCGGTTACCACCAGCGTGCCAATCCCGCCCATGACCACCGCAGGCACAGTGCCGAACCAGTGCGCGGTGATGCCCGATTCGAACTCACCCAATTGATTGGATGCACCGATAAACAAGCCGTTGACCGCACTCACCCGGCCGCGCATTTCATCCGGCGTTTCCAGTTGCACGAACGAAGCCCGGATCACCATGCTGATCATGTCCGCCGCGCCGAGCACCACCAGCACCGCCAGGGAGAACCAGAACGAGGTCGACAGCCCGAACGCGATGGTTGCCACGCCGAACACGCCGACCGCGGTGAACATGACGCGACCGACCTTGCGGTCCACCGAAAAACGCGCCAGCCACAGTGACATCAGCAGCGCTCCCACCGCCGGTGCCGAGCGCAACAGACCCAGGCCCCAGGGGCCGGTCAGCAGGATGTCCTTGGCGAACACCGGCAATAATGCGGTGGCGCCGCCCAGCAGCACGGCAAACAGGTCCAGGGAAATGGCGCCGAGGATGTCCGACCGGCTGCGGATAAAGCGAATCCCGGCGAGCAGCGAGTCGAGGGTGGCCTTGCCTTTGTTCAGCGGCGTCTGGCGGGCCGGCAGGTTCAAGGTCAGCCCGCAGGCGATCAGGTACAGCACCACGGTCGGGCCGTACACCCAGACGCTGCCGAACGCATAGAGCAAGCCGCCGAGGGCCGGGGCGACGATGGTCGCCAATTGCTGGGCCGATTGCGACGACGCCACGGCCCGAGGGAACAGCGCGCTGGGCACGATACTCGGCAGCATTGCCTGGGTGGTGGGCATTTCGAATGAACGCGCGGCGCCAAGCAGGAAGGCGAGGACGAAGATCATCTCGCGGGTCACGTTGCCGGTCAGCCCGCCGATGGCCAGGGACAGGGCAATCAGCGCCTGGACGGTCTGGCAGATGGCGGCGACTTTGCGTCGCTCATAGCGATCGGCCACATGCCCGGTGTGCAGCATGAACAGCACGCGCGGCACGAACTCCACCAGGCCGACCAATCCCAGGTCCAGCACATTGCCGGTCAGTTGATAGAGGTTCCAGCCGATGGCCACGGTCAGCATCTGGAAACCGCTGGCGGTAAAGATCCGCGCCAGCCAGAACGCGATGAAAGGACGGTGGTGACGTAACAGCAACGCGGGTTCACTAGGCATTGGGCGTACAGGTCGGTGCCGAAGGGAGCGTCGAGATTAGCATTATGTTGTAACAAAGAGTTGCAATAACCTCGGTGAGGCAAGCTGTCACGCGGCAAAACACCACACAACTGCCCATCGAAAATGGGACTACTCTTTCAACGATGCTTGATCCAGATCAACGCCCGCTCCGGGATTGCTCTGGTGGCCGAAAGGCCAGACTCCCTGCGTGACGGGTAAAAAAAGAAACGAATTGAAATTCGCCACACTCCATATCCGTGGGGGCAGTGGGTGCAGGCTCCGAGCCCGCAGCCGGTATTACCTGACAGAGGAAGACTTATGTTCGGTTTGGAGGCGCTAGATCTCGCCCGAATTCAATTTGCGTTCACCATCTCGTTTCACATCCTGTTCCCGGCGATCACCATCGGCCTGGCCAGTTACCTTGCGGTGCTGGAGGGCTTGTGGCTCAAGACCCGCAACGACACCTACCGTGACCTCTACCATTTCTGGTCGAAGATCTTTGCCGTCAACTTCGGCATGGGCGTGGTCTCCGGCCTGGTCATGGCTTACCAGTTCGGCACCAACTGGAGCCGTTTTTCGGACTTCGCCGGCGCCGTCACCGGGCCGCTGCTGACGTATGAAGTACTCACCGCGTTCTTCCTCGAAGCCGGTTTCCTGGGGGTAATGCTGTTTGGCTGGAACAAGGTGGGGCGCAACCTGCACTTCTTCTCCACCGTGATGGTGGCGATCGGTACGCTGATCTCGACGTTCTGGATTCTCTCCTCCAACAGCTGGATGCAGACGCCGCAAGGCTTTGAAATCGTCGATGGCCGCGTGATCCCCACCGATTGGTTCGCCGTGGTCTTCAACCCCTCATTCCCCTACCGCCTGGCGCACATGGCCACCGCTGCCTTCGTGGCCACGGCGTTCTTCGTCGGTTCGTCGGCGGCCTGGCATTTGCTGCGCGGCAAGGACAACCCGGCGATCCGCAAAATGCTCTCGATGGCGATGTGGATGGCCTTGATCGTTGCGCCCATTCAGGCGGTGATCGGCGACTTCCACGGCCTCAATACCTTGAAGCACCAACCGGCCAAAATCGCCGCGATTGAAGGTCACTGGGAAAACATCGGCAATGAACCCACGCCGCTGATCCTGTTCGGCTGGCCGGACATGAAGGCCGAAAAAACCAAGTATGCGGTGGAAATCCCCTACCTGGGCAGCCTGATCCTGACCCACTCGCTGGATAAACAGGTGCCGGCGCTCAAGGACTTCCCGCCTGAAGACCGTCCCAATTCGACCGTGGTGTTCTGGTCGTTCCGGGTCATGGTCGGCCTGGGTTTCCTGATGATCTTCACGGGCTTGTTCAGCCTGTGGCTGCGCCGTGGCGACAAGATGTACACGTCCAGGCCGTTCCTGTACCTGGCGTTGTGGATGGGCCCGTCCGGTCTGATCGCGATTCTCGCCGGCTGGTTCACCACCGAAATCGGTCGCCAGCCGTGGGTGGTCTACGGGCTGATGCGCACGGCGGATGCCTCTTCCGGACATAGCCTGGCGCAGATGACCATCACCCTGGTGCTGTTCGTGGTGGTGTACTTCGCGCTGTTCGGCGCGGGCCTGGGTTACATGATGCGACTGGTGCGCAAAGGGCCTGTGGTTTACGAGGTCACCGAGCCGACCCAGGGTGGACCTGGCCAGAAACGTACCCCGGCGCGTCCGTTGTCCGCTGCCGATGATGGCACCGATAACGACCACGACGACATCCAGCACAAGGGGCATTGAGATGGGCATTGATCTTCCGCTGATCTGGGCCGTGATCATCATCTTCGGCATCATGATGTACGTGGTGATGGACGGCTTCGACCTGGGCATCGGCATCCTGTTTCCGTTCGTGAAGGGCAAGACCGACCGCGACGTCATGATGAACACCGTGGCGCCCGTGTGGGACGGTAACGAGACCTGGCTGGTATTGGGCGGCGCGGGGTTGTTTGGTGCGTTTCCGCTGGCCTACTCGGTGGTGTTGTCGGCGTTGTACCTGCCGCTGATCCTGATGTTGATCGGGCTGATCTTTCGTGGCGTGGCCTTCGAGTTCCGCTTCAAGGCCAAGGACCATAAGCGTCACTTGTGGGACAAGGCGTTTATCGGCGGCTCGCTGACGGCCACGTTCTTCCAGGGCGTGGCGTTGGGGGCGTTCATCGATGGTATTCCGGTGGTCAACCGCCAGTTCGCCGGCGGCTCGCTGGACTGGCTGACCCCGTTCACGATGTTCTGTGGCGTGGCGTTGATCGTGGCGTATGCCTTGCTCGGCTGCACCTGGCTGATCATGAAGACCGAAGGCAAGTTGCAGGAACAGATGCACAACCTGGCGCGCCCGCTGGCCTTCGTGGTGTTGGCGGTAATCGGTATCGTCAGCCTGTGGACGCCGCTGACCCATTCGGACATCGCCGCGCGCTGGTTCACCCTGCCGAATCTGTTCTGGTTCCTGCCCGTGCCGCTGTTGGTGCTGGTGACGATGTACGGGTTGTTCCGCGCCGTGGCACGCCGTGCGCACTACACGCCATTCCTGCTGACGCTGGTATTGATCTTCCTGGGTTACAGCGGCCTGGGGATCAGCCTGTGGCCGAACATCATTCCACCGTCGGTGTCGATATGGGACGCCGCCGCGCCGCCGCAAAGCCAGGGCTTCATGCTGGTGGGGACCTTGTTCATCATTCCGTTCATCCTGGGCTACACCTTCTGGAGCTACTACGTGTTCCGCGGCAAGGTCACCCATGAAGACGGTTATCACTAGGAGAGTCGCAGCATGGCGGGCAAACCTTCGTTGCACGATATCGAACAGGCCGAGAAACAGCCGCTGTGGCGGCGCCTTGGATGGCTGGCGATGATCTGGACTGGCAGTGTGCTGGCCCTGTTTATCGTCGCCAGCCTGATGCGCATGTTCATGAACGCGGCCGGCCTGACCACGCACTGACATCCCTATCCGGGCCTTGCGGCCCGGTTTTTTTGAGTCCTGCTCTTCTTACTGGAAGGGTGGGGCTTTTTTTTATTTGCGCGCCTTGAGAATGACGAACTTGGGTGTGGCCGCCACTTGTTCGACGCCGCGAAACAGGCGCGCCAATTTGCTGTGATAACCCAGGTGACGGTTACCGACGATATACAGCGCGCCACCCACCACCAGCGCCTCGCGCGCCTGCTGGAACATGCGCCAGGCGAGAAAGTCGCCCACCACCTGCTGCTGGTGGAACGGCGGATTGCACAGCACCACGTCCAACGACTGCGGGTCCTGGCCGGCCAGGCCGTCATCGGCGCGCACGATGACATCCCGTCCGCCCAGCGCGGCCTGCCAGTTTTCGGCGGCTGACTGCACCGCCATGAAGGACTCGTCCACCAGGGTGTACTGCGCGTCAGGATTTTGCAGCGCGCTGGCAATTGCCAGTACGCCGTTGCCGCAACCAAGGTCGGCCACGCGGGCGCCGCCCAGGTTGTTCGGCAGGTGCGGCAAGAAGGCGCGCGTGCCGATGTCCAGGCCTTCGCGGCAGAACACGTTGGCATGGTTGAGCAATTCGATGGCCGGGGTATCCAGCGAGTAGCGGGTAGGGTAGGGCGATATGGGCGCGGGGCGATCCGCGACGGTGGCGATCAGCAGCCGGGCCTTCTTTGCCGCAAGCGTGGCATGCATCGGCCCGATATAACGCTCCAGCAGTTCACCGGCGGCGCGTGGCAAGTGTTTGATCATCGCCCCGGCGATCACTTCGGCGCCCGGTGCCAGTTGCCCCTGCAGACGAATCAACTGTTCTTCCAGCAGCGCCAGGGTCTTCGGCACACGGAGCAACACCCGATCGAACGGCCCGACCGGCACTTGGCTGGCCGGTACGAACCTTACCGCATCAAAGGCTTTACCGTTGCGCACCAGGTTTTTTCCCAGGCCTTGCGCGGCGAGGAACGAGTCCCCGCTGGAGGTCACCTGCACCTGGCCTGCAAGGCTGGCCGCGAGGGCGCCGAAGCTGTCATTGAGTACCAGCACACGGGTTTGCGCAGGGGGTTGCTGGCCGGCGAGGTGGCTGAGCAGGTATTCGTCGGCGGCATCGAAGGCTTGCAGCGGATCATTGTGTTGCTCGGGCTGACGGATCAAATCGAGCTGGGCGAAGGGGCTGTCAAGCAGGGGCATGGCGGGGGAGGCTCTGGGTAATCGACGGAACCGTCTGAGTGAACGGCGAGGCAACCTTTGAAAGGGCAGCATCAACACTCAGAATGGGCCGCAAATGTTACTTTTTTTTCAACGCGATGACATGCGCTGTTTCTTGTGCGGGTTAAAACAGCCCTGCTTTAGAGGCGCTGAGCACAGCCTGGATCTTGTTGTGCACCCCAAGCTTCTTGAAGGTGCTGCTGATATGAAAGCCCACCGTACGCTCGGACAGGCAGAGAATAGCCGCGATCTCGGAAGCGGTCTTGCCCATGGCGGACCACTTGAGGACCTCCGTTTCCCGTGCGGTTAACTTGCTGGGCGTGGTGATATGGGCTTTGTCGGCGTATTTTTTTGCAACGACTGCATGCATCGCATGGCACAGCCACAACACCTGCCCGGCTTTTTCGTAAAGCTCTTCGGGGCTGACCTCGCCTTTGCCACGCGTCAGCGTGAGCATGCTGTACACACCTTGGAAATCATGGACCGCCTGGGTCCAGCCCAAGTGCACCCCAAACGACTGGGCCAACTCCCACAACTGGGGGGTACTGCTAAACGTTTTCGGGTCCCAGACAATGGGCAGGACACTGTTCTTGCAGTGGGATACAACAGGGTCTATTTCGAAGAAATGCGCTCGTTTATAAATGTTCCTCCATTCATTCGGGTGGTTGTCAAGATGGACGGGATCTGTTTGGTCGTTTTGTGCCTGAGCGCTCATCGTAAATGAGCAATATTGGAATCCCAACTCATACGTGTGATTAATGACCATTTCAAACACGCTGGTGATTTCGCTCTCGCCTGCCAGCTTGGGTAACCGTGTATTGCGCCATTTGACCATCAATATTTCTCCCTGGGTTTTTATGACTTGGGTACGTCCTGATCCCAATGCTGCTCGAATGGGAAGTGTAGGATAAGTCTTACTTGTGAGATTGAAAAAAAATTCATTGACTGGCTTGGACCGGGACTGCAACAGGGTGGACGAGGACTGGGTTTTAGTCGGACTTATGCAGGAGGGCGCGGTTTTTCAATAGTTTGCAGGTAGTGCTAAAGTGACACTATCTAGACGTTCAGCTACATGTTGTTGTGTATTGCGGGTGTGTTCATAGCGAAATGTTTAGTCCGGAATTGGTGCGCTATTTGTCACTGATTGTAACCAGCCTGACAGGTTCGCCGGCTCGAGCGAATGTCGAGCGAATGCCGAGCGAATGTAATGTCACTACCAATCAGCGGTGTTTGCGCGGCGCGCTTTGAGAGACACTACGGCCCTGTGCAAAACGGAGCCCCCCATGACGGCCAGTGCTGAGAAATTTACCCGCCAGACCTTGCTCGACGTGCAATCGCTGACCCCCAGCCTCTTTACCCTGCGCACCACGCGTGATGCCGGTTTTCGCTTTACCGCCGGCCAGTTCGTGCGTCTGGGTGTCACCAAGGCGGATGGCAGTACCGTGTGGCGCGCCTATTCCATCGTGTCGTCGCCGTTTGACGAATACCTCGACTTCTTTTCCATCGTGGTTCCAGGCGGCGAGTTCACCAGTGAGTTGAGCCGCCTGAAAGTCGGCGATACCTTGCTGGTGGAGCGCCAGGCCACGGGCTTTCTGACGCTGAACCGCTTTGTAGACGGGCGTGATCTGTGGCTGCTGGGCACCGGCACCGGGGTGGCACCGTTCCTGTCGATCCTGCAGGATTTCGAGGTGTGGGAGAAGTTTGAACGTATCGTCCTGGTGTACAGCGCACGCGAGGCCAGGGAACTGGCATACCAGACGCTGATCAAGGAACTGGGCGAGCGCGAATACCTGGCCGAATACGCCCACAAGCTGATCTACATCCCTATCGTCACCCGCGAGCAGCATCCGGGCGCATTGAACGGGCGTATCACCACCTTGATCGAGAACGGGGAGCTGGAGCGCGCGGCCGGCATCGCGTTGACGGCGCAACACTCCCGCGTGCTGATTTGCGGCAACCCGCAGATGGTCGATGACACACGCCAGTTGCTCAAGCAGCGCGACATGCAACTGAGCCTGAGCCGACGCCCGGGCCAGGTGGCGGTGGAAAACTACTGGTAAAAAAAGGCGCCTCACAAGGCGCCTTTTTGCATCTGCCGGTCAGAGCGGTTTGTCGTTCTGTGCCTTGAGCAGGTCGCGGATCTCGCCCAGCAGCACCTCTTGCTTGGTCGGTGTCGGTGGCAGCGTCGGGGCTACGGCCTCTTCGCGCTTGAGGCGGTTGATCGCCTTGACACCCATGAAGATGGCGAAGGCGACGATCAAGAAGTCGACCACGCTCTGGATGAACTTGCCGTATGCCAGCACCACGGCGGGTGCATCGCCTTGCGCGGCTTTAAGCGTGATTGCCAGGTCGCCGAAGTCCACGCCACCGATCAACAGGCCGAGCGGCGGCATCACCACGTCCCCTACAAACGAGGAAACAATTTTGCCGAACGCGGCGCCGATGATGATACCGACGGCCATGTCGACCACGTTACCTTTGACCGCGAAGGCCTTGAACTCACTGATCACGCCCATAAGTTATTCCTTGTTACAGTTGAAAAGGGTGGAAGTCAGTGTAAGTCAGTCGTAGCGGGCTTGCGCGACACAACCTTTAACACTGTTGGTTTTTATCGACACATTAAAACGCAATTAGTTTGCAAAGTGCCACCAATCGCGCGCGGAATACGGCGAATTTCAGCGGGTTACCAGATTTTTTTCTCAATCGGGCCTGTGGGGTTTTTCTATTTATCTTCTGACCCGCAGGTCACTAGCCTCTGGCAAGCACAACTGAATGTGCACTAAAAAAACCAGAGGAAACCTTGATGAACCCTTCAATCAATCGCAGGCCCGTGTCGGCACGCCAAGCCTTGGCGTTGGTGACCGTCAGCCTGCTGACCCTCTCTGTGCAAGCCGCCAACCTGACCCGTGACAACGGCGCCGCCGTTGGCGATAACCAGAACTCGCAGACGGCCGGCGCCAATGGCCCCGTGCTGCTGCAGGACATTCAATTGATTCAGAAGCTGCAGCGCTTTGACCGCGAACGTATCCCCGAGCGCGTGGTGCATGCCCGTGGCACGGGCGCCCATGGCACCTTCACCGTGACCGACAACCTCAGCGACCTGACCAAGGCCAAGGTATTTGCCGCCGGTGAAGCCACGCCGGTATTCGTGCGCTTCTCGGCCGTGGTCCACGGCAACCATTCCCCGGAAACCCTGCGCGACCCACGGGGCTTCGCCACCAAGTTCTACACCGCCGAAGGCAACTGGGACCTGGTCGGTAATAACTTCCCGACGTTCTTCATTCGCGATGCCATCAAGTTCCCGGACATGGTCCACGCCTTCAAACCGGACCCGCGCACTAACCTGGACGATGACTCGCGTCGTTTCGACTTCTTCTCCCATGTTCCAGAGTCCACTCGTACACTGACCGAGTTGTACTCGGACTCCGGCACACCGGCCAGTTATCGGGAGATGGACGGCAACGGCGTACATGCCTACAAGTTGATCAACGCCAAGGGTGAAGTGCACTACGTCAAGTTCCACTGGAAGAGCCTGCAAGGCATCAAGAACCTCGACCCCAAGCAAGTCACCGACGTGCAAGGGCGTGACTATAGCCATATGACCAATGACCTGGTCACCCATATCAACAAGGGCGACTTCCCCAAGTGGGACTTGTATGTGCAGGTGTTGAAACCTGAAGACCTGGCCAAGTTCGATTTCGACCCGCTGGACGCCACCAAGATCTGGCCGAATGTGCCGGAGCGCAAAGTCGGGCAAATGGTGCTCAACCGCAACCCGGGCAATGTTTTCCAGGAGACCGAACAAGTGGCGATGGCCCCGGCCAACCTGGTGCCGGGTATCGAGCCGTCGGAAGACCGCCTGCTGCAAGGTCGGGTGTTCTCCTATGCCGATACGCAAATGTACCGATTGGGCGCCAATGCCCTGCAACTGCCGATCAACGCTCCACGGGTCACCGTCAACAACGGCAACCAGGACGGCGCGTTGAACGTCGGCAAGACCACCACTGGCGTGAACTACCAGCCAAGCCGCCTGTTGCCACGGGAAGAGCCGCAAGCTGCGCGCTACAGCCAATCGCCGCTGTCGGGCAGCACCCAGCAGGCGAAGATCCAGCGTGAGCAGAACTTCAAGCAGGCCGGCGACTTGTATCGCTCCTACAGCAAGAAAGAGCGTCAGGACCTGATCGACAACTTCGGTGGCTCGTTGGCGACCACCGATGATGAGAGCAAGCACATCATCCTGTCGTTCCTCTACAAAGCCGATCCGGAATACGGCACCGGTGTGGCCAAGGTGGCCAAGGGTGACTTGGCGCGTGTGAAAGCACTGGCTGACAAACTGAGCGACTAACCGCGCCCTCCTGTAGGCGCGAGCTTGCTCGCGAAGAACTCAAAGGCAACGCATTCATCCAGGATGCACGGGTTATCGTTGACGTTTTTCGCGAGCAGGCTCGCTCCTGCAAGGGGGGCTTTCTCAAGGATTTTGATCATGCGTACGTTCATATGGGCACTGCTGGCCTGCTGTTCGTTCAGTGTGCTGGCCGAACAACCCCCATCCAATGACCCTGGTGCGCTCAAGGCGCAGCTTCAGGACTATTATTTCGACGCCGCCCGTCGTGGCGACCTCGACATGCTCAACACGTTCATTGAGTCGGGCTACGCCCTGAATACTCAGGACGACAAGGGCTACACCGCCTTGATCCTCGCCGCCTATCACGGCCAAAGCGCCTACGTTGAGCGCCTGTTGGCCGCTGGCGCCGACGCCTGTGTGCAGGACAAGCGCGGCAACACCGCGCTGATGGGCGCGATTTTCAAAGGCGAACTGAAAATCGCCCAGCGTTTGCTGGCCACCGACTGCAACCCCGACCAACGCAACGGCGCGGGGCAGACCGCCGCCATGTACGCCGGGCTGTTCAAACGCGTCGAACTGCTGGGCGAACTGAAGGCCAAAGGCGCCGATCTCAACGCCGAAGACCCTATCGGCAACACGGCCTCGCGCTTGGCCAACGGCGAAATCCGGACCCCGGCGCCGCGCTGAGCTATCATCGCGGTTTTTCGGTTGGAGGTTCTTCAATGGCAAAGGCCAAGCGCATGTACGGCTGCACGGAGTGCGGCGCGACCTTTCCCAAATGGGCGGGCCAGTGCGGCGAGTGCGGTGCGTGGAACACCCTGACTGAAACCATGATTGAAAGCGGTGGCGCCGCAGCGCCCACCGGCCGCGCCGGCTGGACCGGGCAACAAGCGCAGATCAAGACCCTGGCCGAAGTCAGCGTCGAAGAGATCCCGCGCTTCTCCACCGCCTCCGGTGAGTTGGACCGGGTATTGGGCGGTGGCCTGGTGGACGGCTCGGTCGTGCTGATCGGCGGCGACCCGGGCATCGGTAAATCCACGATCCTGCTGCAAACCCTGTGCAGCATCGCCAGCCGCATGCCGGCGCTGTACGTCACCGGGGAAGAGTCCCAGCAACAAGTGGCCATGCGCGCCCGTCGCCTGGGCCTGCCCCAGGACCAACTGCGGGTCATGACCGAAACCTGCATCGAAAGCATCATCGCCACGGCGCGCATCGAAAAACCCAAGGTCATGGTGATCGACTCGATCCAGACGATTTTCACCGAGCAACTGCAGTCAGCGCCTGGCGGCGTATCCCAGGTGCGTGAAAGCGCGGCGCTGTTGGTGCGCTATGCCAAGCAGAGCGGCACGGCGATCTTCCTGGTCGGCCACGTGACCAAGGAAGGCGCGCTGGCCGGGCCGCGAGTGCTGGAACACATGGTGGATACCGTGCTGTATTTCGAGGGTGAATCCGATGGCCGCCTGCGGTTGCTGCGGGCGGTGAAAAACCGCTTTGGCGCGGTGAACGAGTTGGGTGTGTTTGCCATGACTGACCGGGGGCTGAAAGAAGTCTCCAATCCGTCGGCGATCTTTCTCACCCGCGCCCAGGAAGAAGTCCCAGGCAGCGTGGTGATGGCGACGTGGGAAGGCACCCGACCGATGCTGGTGGAAGTCCAGGCGCTGGTGGATGACAGCCATCTGGCCAACCCGCGACGGGTCACCCTCGGCCTGGACCAGAACCGCCTGGCCATGCTGTTGGCGGTGTTGCACCGCCATGGCGGTATTCCGACGCACGATCAGGACGTCTTCCTCAACGTGGTGGGCGGGGTCAAGGTATTGGAGACCGCTTCCGACCTGGCGTTGATGGCGGCGGTGATGTCCAGCCTGCGCAACCGGCCATTGCCCCATGACTTGCTGGTGTTTGGCGAGGTAGGGTTGTCGGGCGAAGTGCGCCCGGTGCCCAGTGGCCAGGAACGCTTGAAAGAGGCGGCCAAGCATGGCTTCAAGCGGGCGATCGTGCCCAAGGGCAATGCGCCGAAGGAAATGCCGCCAGGATTGCAGGTGATCGGGGTCACGCGCCTGGAACAGGCGCTGGATGCGTTGTTCGAGTAATCACCAACACCGCAAAACCAATGTGGGAGGGGGCTTGCCCCCGATGGCGGCAGGTCAGTCAATCTATCAGCACCTGACACACTGCTATCAGGGGCAAGCCCCCTCCCACATTTTGCCCTGTGTTGGCATCTAGGTTTCCAGCAATGCCGCCAACTCGCGCTCCAGTTCCTCTTGATCGCCCAGGTTCAATTCGATCAAACGTCGCAAATGGCTGATCGAGTCCAGGTCGATGTATTGGCATACGAAACCCAATTGACCCTGGTCTTCGTGGGTAAGACGAACCTGCATCTTTATATGGGCCTTCGGGTCCAGGCGTATGTCCACGTCGAACGGCAGCGCTTTATTGCCCTTCCAGTCTTGCGGTCGCTGTACCAGCAGCCCCTTTAACGACAAATCCACCAATTGCACTGGCCATTCGCGTTCGTTTTGCCGAAGTTCGGTCTTGGCGTCAAAGGCAATCCGGCGAAAACGGCGGCGGTCGGACGCGTGCTCGGTCATGGTGAAGTCCTCTGTGAATAGAAGGATTGTAGCCCTGCGCCATCATTCAGCCTTTATTTCTGCTTTTTTTGCATCGGCAAGGCTCTAGACCAACGTAGGGGGGTGGCCTTTAAGGCCAACAGCGCTAAACTCGGGCTGGCTGTCCTTTCTGTCCACCCTGGCTGGAATATAAAAATGAAAAATAATAATAGCCTGCTACGCCATCTACCCTGGCTGGTGCTGGCAATCGTAGGAGCGTGCGCCCTCGGCGTAGTGGCCTTGCGCCGCGGCGAGGCGATCAACGCCTTGTGGATTGTAGTCGCTGCGGTGGCCATCTACCTGGTCGCGTACCGGTACTACAGCCTGTTCATCGCCAATAACGTGATGCAACTGGACCCACGGCGGGCCACCCCCGCAGTGATCAACAACGACGGTCTGGACTACGTGCCGACCAACAAACATATCCTTTTCGGTCACCACTTTGCGGCGATTGCCGGTGCGGGCCCTCTGGTCGGCCCGGTGTTGGCGGCGCAAATGGGTTACCTGCCCGGCACGCTTTGGCTGATTGCCGGTGTGGTGCTGGCCGGTGCGGTGCAGGATTTCATGATCCTGTTCCTGTCCACCCGGCGTAACGGCCGCTCCCTGGGCGACATGGTCCGCGAAGAGATGGGCCGGATTCCCGGGACTATCGCGCTGTTCGGCTGCTTCCTGATCATGATCATCATCCTCGCGGTGCTAGCGCTGATCGTGGTCAAGGCCCTGGCCGAGAGCCCGTGGGGCATTTTCACGGTGATGGCGACCATCCCGATCGCGATGTTCATGGGCATTTACATGCGCTACATCCGTCCGGGCCGCATTGGCGAAATTTCGATCATCGGCGTGCTGTTGCTGCTGGGTTCGATCTGGCTGGGCGGGCAGATCGCCGCTGACCCGGTGTGGGCCAAGGCCTTCACCTTCACCGGGATCCAGATCACCTGGATGCTGATCGGCTACGGTTTCGTTGCCGCAGTACTGCCGGTATGGCTGATCCTGGCGCCGCGTGACTACCTGTCGACCTTCCTGAAAATCGGTACCATCATCGCGCTGGCGATTGGCATCCTGGTCACCATGCCTGACCTGAAAATGCCGGCGCTTACCCAGTTCATCGACGGCACCGGCCCGGTGTGGAAGGGCGGCCTGTTCCCGTTCCTGTTCATCACCATTGCCTGTGGCGCGGTCTCCGGCTTCCATGCGCTGATCTCCTCGGGCACCACGCCCAAGCTGCTGGCCAATGAAAGCCATGCGCGTTACATCGGTTACGGCGGCATGCTGATGGAGTCGTTCGTGGCCATCATGGCGATGGTTGCCGCGTCGGTGATCGAGCCTGGCGTGTACTTCGCCATGAACAGCCCGGCGGCGATTGTCGGCACCGACGTGGTGACCGTGGCGCAGACCGTCAGCAGCTGGGGCTTTGCAATCACCCCCGAGGCGCTGTCGGCCGTGGCCCATGACATCGGTGAAACCACCATCCTGGCACGTGCCGGCGGTGCACCGACCCTGGCGGTCGGTATCGCGCAGATCCTGCACAGTGTGCTGCCGGGTGAAAACACCATGGCGTTCTGGTACCACTTTGCGATCCTGTTCGAAGCGCTGTTCATCCTGACGGCGGTCGACGCCGGTACCCGTGCCGGCCGTTTCATGCTGCAAGACCTGCTCGGCTCCTTCGTGCCGTCGCTCAAGCGCACTGAATCCTGGACCGCCAACCTGATTGCCACCGCCGGTTGTGTGGCGATGTGGGGTTACCTGCTGTACCAAGGCGTGATCGACCCACTGGGCGGCATCAACACCTTGTGGCCGCTGTTCGGCATCTCCAACCAGATGCTGGCCGGGATCGCGCTGATGCTCGCCACGGTTGTGCTGATCAAAATGAAGCGTCAGCGCTACATTTGGGTGACCTTGCTGCCGGCAGTCTGGCTGTTGATCTGCACCACCACGGCGGGCTTTATCAAGCTGTTCGACGCCAACCCGGCGATCGGCTTCCTGTCGCTGGCGAAGAAATACAGCGATGCCCTTGCCAATGGCCAGATCCTCGCCCCGGCCAAGAGCATCGACCAGATGCAACACGTGATCTACAACGCCTACACCAACGCAACGCTGACGGCGCTGTTCCTGTTCGTGGTGTTCAGCATCCTGTTCTATGCGCTCAAGGTCGGCATTGCCGCCTGGGGCAACAAAGAGCGTACGGATAAAGAAGCTCCGTTCCAGGCTGTACCGGACGCATAACCGAGGATTGCACGCATGTTCAATGACATCAGTCGCCTCGGTAAATACCTCGGTCAGGCCGCGCGCCTGATGGTCGGCATGCCCGACTACGACACCTACGTCGAGCATATGCAAACCAAGCACCCGGACAAACCGATGATGGACTACAAGGCGTTCTTCCGGGAACGCCAGGAGGCCCGTTACGGCGGCAAGGGTGGGCCCAAGTGCTGCTGACCCGGCACTCGGGCCTGCGGTAATTCCATGTGGGAGGGGGCTTGCCCCCGATAGCGGTGTATCAGCGGCACATCAGTGCCTGACACACTGTCATCGGGGGCAAGCCCCCTCCCACAGTTGTTTTGTGTTCCTTCAGATATAAGGAGAACTGTCTTTGTCCTCTCCCGTTCCGGTCACCGTGCTCAGCGGCTTCCTCGGCGCCGGCAAGACCACCTTGCTGCGCCATCTGCTCAAGGCCGAGCACGGCTTGAAGATCGCCGTGATCGAAAACGAATTCAGTGATGCCGGCATCGATACCCAATTGTTGGGCGCAGAGCCGGTACAGGTCATGACCCTCTCCAACGGTTGCGTGTGCTGCACCATCCACACCGACCTGACCAAGGCGCTGTACTTGCTGCTCGAGCGGCTGGACAGCGGCGAAATCGCCTTCGACCGCCTGGTGATCGAGTGCACCGGCCTGGCCGATCCTGCGCCTGTGGCCCAGACCTTTTTCATTGATGAGGAACTGCGCGAGCGCTATATCCTCGATGGCATCATCACCCTGGTGGACGCGGCCCACGCCGAGCATCACTTGACCCAGACCATCGCCCAGGCCCAGATCGGCTTTGCCGACCGCCTGCTGGTGAGCAAGCGCGACCTGGTGGACGATGCCACTTTCACCGCCCTCAGCGAACGCCTGACCCGCATCAACCGCCGCGCACCGATCCGGGTGGTGGAGCATGGCAGGATTGACCTGGCCGAACTGCTCGACGTGCGCGGCTTCAACCTCAACGCCGGCATGAGTCTGCGCCCGGTCAGCGCTGCGCCATCGGTCGACCGTATTTCCAGCCTGGTGCTGCGCACCGACCAGCCGCTGGATATCGACCGCCTCAGTGAGTTCATGAACGCGCTGCTGGAAGACCATGGCAAGCAACTGCTGCGCTACAAGGGCGTGCTGAACATCGCCGGAGAGGATCGGCGCATGGTATTCCAGGGCGTGCTGAAGCTCTACGGCTTCGACTGGGACACCGAATGGGCCGAAGGCGAGGCGCGGGAGAGTGTGATTGTGTTTATTGCCGATGAATTGCCGGAAGACAAGATTCGCGAAGGCTTTGCCAGGGTCTACCAACCCACCTGACTTGAAATGCAACCAAATGTGGGAGGGGACTTGCCGCCGATAGCTGAGTGTCAGTCACCACAAGCAGCGACTGATAGATTGCCATCGGGGGCAAGCCCCCTCCCACACTTGACCGCATTTCAAATTGGCATAAAAAAGCCCGGCTCAAGAGCCGGGCTTTTCATTCAAGCAACTGCAATCAAGCGCCGTACACCGGCAGCTGCTTGCAGATGGCCTTGACCTTCTCACGTACCGCGTCGATCACGGCTTCGTTGTTCAGGTCCGCCAGGATGTCGCAGATCCAGCCGGCCAGTTCCTTGCACTCGGCTTCCTTGAAGCCACGGGTGGTCACAGCCGGGGTGCCGAAGCGCAGGCCGGAGGTGACGAACGGCGAACGTGGGTCGTTCGGCACGGAGTTTTTGTTCACGGTGATGAAGGCTTTGCCCAGGGCCGCGTCAGCATCTTTACCGGAAATGTCCTGCTTGATCAGCGACAGCAGGAACAGGTGGTTCTCGGTACCGCCGGACACCACGTCGAAGCCGCGTTCGATGAACACGCCGGCCATGGCCTTGGCGTTCTTGACCACTTGTTGCTGGTAGGTCTTGAACTCAGGCTGCAGTGCTTCCTTGAAGCAGATCGCCTTGGCCGCGATCACGTGTTCCAGCGGGCCACCCTGGGCGCCCGGGAATACGGCGGAGTTCAGCTTCTTCTCGATCTCGGCATTGGCGCGCGCCAGGATCAGGCCGCCACGTGGACCGCGCAGGGTCTTGTGGGTGGTGGTGGTGACCACATCGGCGTAAGGCACCGGGTTCGGGTAGACGCCAGCGGCGACCAGGCCTGCCACGTGAGCCATGTCCACAAAGAGATAGGCGCCGACCTTGTCAGCGATTTCACGGAAGCGCGGGAAGTCGAGGATCTGCGAGTAGGCAGAGAAACCGGCCACGATCATTTTTGGCTTGTGCTCGACCGCCAGGCGCTCGACTTCGTCGTAGTCGATCAGGCCGTTGGCATCGATACCGTATTGAACGGCGTTGTACAGCTTGCCGGAGGAGGACACGCTGGCGCCGTGGGTCAGGTGACCGCCGTGGGCCAGGCTCATGCCCAGGATGGTGTCGCCACCTTGCAGCAGGGCCAGGTACACCGCGCTGTTGGCCTGGGAACCGGCGTGCGGCTGGACGTTGGCGTAATCGGCGCCGAACAGCTCTTTGGCACGGTCGATGGCCAACTGCTCAACCACGTCGACGTACTCGCAACCACCGTAGTAGCGCTTGCCCGGGTAGCCTTCGGCGTACTTGTTGGTCAGCACCGAGCCTTGAGCCTCCATCACCGCAGGGCTGGTGTAGTTTTCCGAAGCGATCAGCTCGATGTGCTCTTCCTGGCGCACGGCTTCTTGCTCCATGGCGGCGAAGAGATCGGCGTCGTACTTGGCAATAGTCAAATCACGGCTGAACATGGCGGTCCTCAAGGATCGGGGCAGAAAAGGAGGGCATTCTAACCCAAGCGCTTATTGGAAGGGATATGAAACGTAGTCATGGGGATGAAGTGCCGGCTTCAAGTTGCAAGCTGCAAGCTGCAAGCTACAAGTAAAAGCAGATCCGCTTCTTCTTGCAGCTTGCAGCTTGCAGCTGCTCTGTTCATGTTCGATTGAGTGGAGCAATTGGCTCCACTCAATCGAACATGAACAGCGCATCATTGCTGAACTGCGCCTCGAACCGGTTCGCCGGCATCGGCCGTCCGAACAGGTAGCCCTGCACTTCATCGCAGCCATGCTCGCGCAGGAAGTCCAACTGCTCGTGGGTTTCCACGCCCTCGGCGATCACTGCCAGGTTCAGGCTGTGGGCCATGGCGATGATGGCACGGGCGATCTGTGCATCCTGCTCGCCGGAGGGCAGGCCGTCGACGAAGGTGCGGTCGATCTTCAGGACGTCGATGGGGAATTGCTTGAGGTAATTGAGCGATGAATAACCGGTGCCGAAGTCGTCGACCGCAATGCTCAGCCCCAGGTTTTTCAGGCTGGCGAGGATCTGCAGGGCTTCGTTGACTTCGCGCATCAGGATGCTTTCGGTCAGTTCCAGCTCCAGGCACGCCGGTGGCAGGCCGGTGTCCTTGAGGATGGTGGCGATGCGCGTGCCCAGTTGCCCGTCGGAGAACTGTCGCGCCGAGATGTTGACCGAGACTTTCGGCACCCGCACTTTGTTCTGGTGCCAGGTCTTGAGCTGGCGACAGGCTTCGCTGATCACCCAGTCGCCCACATCCACCACCAGCCCCAGCTCTTCCAGCACCGGAATGAAATCCCCCGGCGGCACCAGGCCGCGGCGTGGGTGGCGCCAGCGCAGCAGGGCTTCGGCGCCGGTCAGGCGTTTGCCGTCGCCGCTGAACTGCGGCTGGTAATAGAGCACGAATTCGTCCTGTTCCAGGGCGTGGCGCAGGTCGCTTTCCAGTTCCAGGCGTTCCAGGGCGCTGGCGTTCATGTCGGCCTGGTAGAACTGGAAGTTGTTCTTGCCGCGCTCCTTGGCGTGGTACATCGCCGTGTCGGCGTTTTTCATCAACTGGCTCAGCTCATTACCGTCCTGGGGACTCAAGGCGATGCCGATGCTGGCGGTCACGAAGAATTCGCGGCCTTCGAGCACGAACGGCTTCACCAGGCTCGCCAGAATCTGCTCGGCCACCGTGATCGCGCGGTTCAGCGCCATTTCGCGGTTGACACGTGGTTGCAACAGCAAGGTGAACTCGTCGCCGCCCATCCGTGCCACGGTGTCGTCTTCGGCCACGCAACCGAGCAGGCGCGTGGCCATTTCCTTGAGCATACGGTCGCCGGCGGCGTGGCCCAGGGAGTCGTTGATCGGCTTGAAACGGTCGAGGTCGAGGAACATCAAGACCACCCACGACTTCTGTCGCTCGGCCGACTGCAATGCGGTGTGCAGGCGATCCTGGAACAGGGTGCGGTTGGGCAGGTGAGTCAGGGCGTCGTAATAGGCGAGGCGGTGGATGCGCTGTTCGCTGGCCTTGCGCTCGCTGATATCGCTGAAGAAACACACGTAGCTGGCCAGGTCGCCTTCATCATCGAACACCGCCGTGATACCGACCCAGGCCGGGTAGTGCTCGCCATTGCGGCGCTTGAGCCACACTTCGCCTTCCCAGGTGCTGTGCTGGTGCAATTGCTTGAGCACGTAGCGCAGGTGGGCTTCCTGCTGTTCGTCGACGGTGAGCATGTTCGGCAGCTGGTCGAGTACATCGCTGACGGCGTAACCGCTGACCCGGCTGAAGGCCTCGTTGGCCTGCACGATATAGCCGGCCGGGTCGGTGATCAGGATCGCCGAGGTGGAATGCTCGAACACCGTGGCCGCCATGCGCAGGTCTTTTTCGGCCCGGCGTTGCTGGCTGATGTCACGGCCCACGCCGAGGACGCCTTCAAACGCGCCATGTTCGTCCCACACCAGCACCACGCGCAGCTCGATCGGCACTTTGCGCCCATCGGCGCGCAGGCAGTCGAACAGGAACAGTTGGGTCTGCACCTCATCGCGCAGGCTGTTCAGCGCCTCGGGATTACCGACGGCACGGCTGACCTGCTCCATCAGGCCATACATGCCCGTGAGCTGTTGCGGGTTGGCAATGATCGACTGCCAGCCGTTCTTGAACACCCAGTCCACGTCGTACCCCAGCACGGCGTTGACCGATGGGCTGACGTAGTTGAGGGCCAGTTGGCTGTCGGTGGAGCAGATCACGTCACTGATGCTTTCGGCCAGCATGCGGTAGCGTTGTTCGCTGTCGCGCAGGGATTCGCTGGCCTCGATCTGGTCGGTGATGTCTTTGGCCACGCCGATGATCCGTGTGACCACCGCCGAGGTGTCCCTGGCCAGGGCCTGTTCGCGAATGTCGAAGCGTCGCCACTGGTTGTTGCGGTGACGAAAGCGCAGCTGGCAGTGCAGTTGGGTCGTATAACCCACCTGGCGTTGCTGTTGACGCGCGTCGTGGTAATGCTCGGCGTCTTCGGGGTGCAGCAGGATTTCCCAGAAGTACTCACCCATTTTCTGCAGCTCGGCCTTGTTGTAGCCGAGGGTATGGCCCAGGTGATGGTTGCTGAAGATCATGCGCTGGCTGATCACGTCCTGCACATACAGGTGGTCGGGCACGGTGCGTACCACATCCGACCAGAAACTCTCGCGCTCGACCAGCGACAGCTCGATCAGCTTGCGGCTGGTGATATCGCTGATGCTGAGGATGACCGCCCTGATGTCATCCTGCTGTTCCGGCAAACGCATGACCAGCCACAGGTATTGTTCATTGCCCGTCACATCGTTGAGCTGGATTTCCAGCTCCAGTTGTTTTTGCCGGGTCAGTACGGCTTCCAGCACCTGGTGGCCGATAGCGGTGGCATTGTGCGGGGCATCGTCAATCAGACGCTCCCAGGCTTGCTCGCAGGAGCTCACGTTCAACAGCCGCACCGCCATCTGGTTGACCTCGGTGACGCGCAGCTCCTTGAGCAGTTTGCGCCGCTCGGCGGGGTTGGCCTGCAGCCAGGCGCGCAATTGTTCGCCGTCCTGTACCGCAGTCTTGTCGCAGAACGCCTTCAACCCCGACAGGTCGAGTACGCACAAGGCCACGCCGGTGCCTTCGAAAATATCCTGGTAACGTCGCCGGCCTTCATGCACCTGGCGCTGGCGCCGGCGCATGTTCAGCAGCACGATCACCGGGACCAGCGAAAAAGCCAGGCCCAGCAGGCATTTGCCGATAAAGGCCGGCAGCAGCTGTTCGAGCACCGCGCTGCGGTCGAACAGCCCGCGCAGTTGCCAGTCACTTTTGCTCAACGGTGTGACCAGCACGCTTTTATTCAACTCGTCCGGGGTCAACGCACTGGCCCACTGTGCGGGCATGCCGCTGTCACGGCTGACCACACGGTGATTCAAGCGATTCTCGATCGCCCACATCGGGCGCTGGCCCTGGGCATCCTGGCGGGTCAGGTTGGCCAGGTAAGTGGGCGCCAGGCGCAGCGCCCAGTACAGTTTCGACCCACCGCTGGGCTGGTGCAGCAACAGATAGATGACGGTGCCGTCGCTGTCGTTGCTCAGGTAATAGGCTTGGGCGTGGCTGCGCTTGACCAGTTCTTCGAGCAGGGCGCTGTCCTGGCTGTCGCTGGCGGTGTCGCTGATCAATGCGCCGCTGGGGGCGAGCAGGGCGAAGCTGCGCAATTCGGGAAATGAGCGCTGTAACGTGTGCATCAGGGCCAGTTGTTGTTCGGCGTTGCGCGGCGGCTCGACGATCGGCAGCAGATTCAAGGCGATCTGTGCGCTCAGGGCCATATTCTGGCTGATCTGTTCGGCCAGGTCGGCGCTGTAATCGATGGTGTATTGCTGCTGGTTTTTCTGGTTTTGCTGCAATTGGTCCAGCAGTTGCCAGAACAATAACGCGAGCAACACCAGCACAAGCGTCGCCAACGCGCCTTTAAAAGTGCCGTGCAGGGGCGCTCCCGGCGCTAGATGAGCGGCGCGCAAGGGCGTGGGCGGCGTGACTTTGGACAAGCTGTGATCCTGCGGTTTGGCTGGACTGGCGCGCGACGTGCACTATAAGCCGGACGCCCGGAGGGCGGCTAGCATGCCTTGAGTTGTGGCAAAGTGCCAGTCCCGCCTGGCTGGACTGCCCCAGCGCATTCAGGTAGCTTTGCCGGTTACGCGGGGGCGTTCCAGCCCCAGACATTCAGGCTTTTTTTCGCTCGCCGGCATTGATGATAGTCAACGGCCCGCGCGGCGCATGGCCTGGCACGGGCTTCGTCCGCTTAATTCATCAGTCACTGACGCTAGGTTCACCATGGCTCAATACGTCTTCACCATGCATCGGCTGGGAAAAGTTGTTCCGCCGAAGCGGGAAATCCTGAAAAACATTTCTCTGTCTTTCTTCCCTGGCGCCAAGATCGGCGTGCTCGGCCTCAACGGTTCGGGTAAATCCACGCTGCTGAAAATCATGGCCGGCGTCGACACCGAGTTCGAAGGCGAAGCCCGCCCGATGCCGGACCTGAACATCGGCTACCTGCCCCAGGAGCCGATCCTGGACCCGACCAAGACCGTGCGTGAAGTGGTCGAAGAGGCCGTCAGCGTGATCAAGGACGCCCAGGCGCGCCTGGACGAGGTCTACGCCGCCTACGCCGAGCCGGATGCCGACTTCGACAAGCTGGCCGCCGAACAGGCCAAGCTTGAAGCCATCCTGCAGGCCGGCGACGGTCATAACCTGGAGCGCCAGCTGGAAGTCGCCGCTGACGCCCTGCGCCTGCCGGCCTGGGACGCCAAGGTCGAACACTTGTCCGGTGGCGAGAAGCGCCGTGTGGCGCTGTGCCGCCTGCTGCTGTCGGCTCCCGACATGTTGCTGCTCGACGAACCGACCAACCACCTGGACGCCGATTCCGTCGCCTGGCTGGAGCACTTCCTGCACGACTTCCCGGGCACCGTGGTGGCGATCACGCACGACCGTTACTTCCTGGACAACGTCGCCGGCTGGATCCTCGAGCTCGACCGTGGCGCCGGTATCCCTTACGAGGGCAACTACTCCGGTTGGCTGGAAGCCAAGTCCGACCGTCTGGCCGCCGAATCCAAGCAGCAATCGGCCCATGAAAAAGCCATGAAGGAAGAACTGGAGTGGGTGCGTAAAGGCGCCAAGGCCCGTCAGTCCAAATCCAAGGCCCGTCTGCAACGCTTTGAAGAAATGCAGTCGCAGGAATTCCAGAAGCGCAGCGAGACCAACGAGATCTACATCCCGGCCGGTCCGCGCCTGGGTGACAAGGTCATCGAGTTCAAGAACGTCAGCAAAGGCTATGGCGACCGCGTGCTGATCGACAACCTGTCGTTCTCCATGCCAAAAGGCGCGATTGTCGGCGTTATCGGCGGTAACGGTGCGGGTAAATCCACGCTGTTCCGCATGCTGATGGGCAAGGAAACCCCGGATTCGGGCAGCATCGAGATCGGCGAAACCGTGCAACTGGCCTGTGTGGACCAGAGCCGTGAAGACCTCGATGGCAGCAAGACGGTGTTCCAGCAGATTTCCGACGGCTCCGACCAGATCCGTATCGGCAACTATGAAATCCCGGCGCGGACCTATGTGGGCCGTTTCAACTTCAAGGGCGGCGACCAGCAGAAGTTCGTCAAGGACCTGTCCGGTGGTGAGCGTGGCCGCTTGCACCTGGCCCTGACCTTGAAGGAAGGCGGCAACGTGTTGCTGCTCGACGAACCGTCCAACGACCTCGACGTTGAAACCCTGCGCTCCCTGGAAGAGGCCCTGCTGGACTTCCCGGGCGCCGCCATTGTGATCTCTCACGATCGGTGGTTCCTTGACCGCGTTGCGACCCACATCCTGGCTTACGAGGATGATTCGCAAGCGGTGTTCTTCGAAGGCAACTACACCGAGTACGAAGCGGACCGTAAAAAGCGCTTGGGCGAAGCCGCTGCCCAGCCGCACCGGGTACGCCACAAAAAACTGGCCTGATTGGGCAACGGGCGCCGCCCTGGCAGCGCCTGGACGCAGCAGCCTGTAGAAAAATACCCCTCGCGCAGGGGTATTTTTTTGCCCGGATTATGCCAGCGGCGCCAGCGCCGGCCGGCCTTGCAGCAATTCACCGACCACGCCCATGAACGCCTCGACCAACAGCGAGCGTGACTGTGAGCGCGTGAGGATCAGCAGGTGCACCCAGGCTTCGGGGTCTGCCAATGGTCGGTAGACCACGCCTTGCCTGGCCAGAGTGCGGGTGCACTGGGGCACCAGCGAGACACCCTGGCCCGCCGCCACCAGGGCGATGATCGAAGTGATCTGGCGCCCCGCGGGGCCCGGGCGCAGCGTCAGGCCGTGGCGTTGGTACAGCTGCTCGATGGAACCGTTGAGGCCTGAACCGTAATCGCTGGGAAACAGAATCAACGGAAACTCACTGAGCTGGGTGAGGGTGACTTCGTCCTGGCCCGCTAATGGGTTGTCGCTGCAAAGCGCTGCGACCAGCGGTTCCTGCCCCAACGACAACACCTCGACGTCGGTTTGCCCGGCCTCCGGCAGCAGGCGGCTCATGCCGATGTCGATGCGACCGTCCAGCACGTGCGCATGCAGGCTGCCGGAAGCACTCTCTACCAGGGTCAGTTGCACCTCGGGAAAACGCTGGGCGAAGGCTCGCAGGGTTTGGCTGAACAGCTCCGACAGCGCGATGGAGCTGGCATAGCCCACCACCAGTTGACCGGTGGCGCCGGCGGCCAGCTTGGCGGCAATGTCCTGCGCGAGCCGGGCGTGTTCCAGCGCGGCGCGGGCATAGGGTAGAAAGTGCCGGCCCTGGGCGGTCAGGGTGACCGTGCGGCTGGTGCGGTCGAACAGACGAAAGCCGAGCTCGGTTTCCAGGGCCGAGATCTGCCGCGTCAGGGGCGGCTGGGCGAGGTGCAGGCGCTGCGCCGCGCGACCGAAGTGCAACTCTTCGGCGACCGTCAGGAAGTAACGTAACTTGCGTAAATCAAGCATTCTGTTTCCTGGGTATTGATCGGTCCGAATTCGGTATTGGTGTTCGCCACGCTGGGCATTCTATAAAGATCCTCGACAATAAGACGAGAGGTCCCATGAACCCGCGCTTGCATCACGCCCGCCTTGCCGTGTTTCTGTGTGGCTGTGCGGCGTTCCTGAATCTCTACGCGACCCAGAGCATCCTGCCTGTGTTTGCCGCAAGCTTCCAGGTGAGCGCCCGGCAGGCCGGGTGGAGCATTACCGTAACCACCCTGGCGGTGGCACTGACTGCGCCGTTTGTCGGGCGCCTGACCGGACGTTTCGAGCAACGCACAGTGATTGTCGCGGCCGCCTTGCTGCTGGCGCTGCCGACGCTGCTGACGGCCTATGTGGACAGCTTTGCCGAGCTGCTGGTGTGGCGGTTTATCGAAGGTATGTTGATCCCGGTGGTGTTCGCCACCAGCGTGGCCTATATCGGCGACCGCTGGCGCGCAGCGACCGTCACCGAAATCACCAGCCTGTACGTCGCGGGTACGGTACTCGGCGGGTTTGCCGGGCGCTTTGTCTCCGGGGTCATGACCCAATATGTCGGCTGGCGCGAAGCCTTCGAGCTGTTGGCGCTGATCAGCCTGGCGGTCGGCCTGCTGATCCTGTTGCTGCTGCCGGCCAATCCAGTGGCACGTCCCAACCTCGCGGCCTTGGGCGCGCACGGGGTGCGCCGGCTTCTGCGCAAACCCTTGCTGGCGGCCTATGGCGTCGGTTTCTGCGTGCTGTTCTCACAAGTCGCCACCTTTACCTATGCCGGCCTGTATCTCAGCCAGGCACCGTTCAACCTGGGCGCCGCCGCCCTGGGGACACTGTATGCCGTGTTCCTGCTGGCGCTGGTGGTGATTCCCATTGCCGGGCGCTTGAGCAAATCGCGACCGCACTCGCAGTTACTGAGCGCCGCCGTGGCGCTCGGCCTCTGCGGTTCGGCCCTGACCTTGTTGCCGTCCCTGGGGCTGATCGTGCTGGGCCTGGCCCTGAGCTCGACCGGCGTATTCCTGGCCCAGGCCTGCGCCAATGCCTACATCGCCACCACGGCCGGGCAGGACAAGTCCGGCGCCGTGGGCCTGTACCTGACCGGCTATTACCTGGGCGGCAGCGCCGGCGCCGTGGCCCCGGCGCTGCTCTGGGAGCAGTGGGGCTGGCCGGGCTGCGTGGCGTTGATCGCAGGTTTTCAGCTGTTGTCGCTGGTAATCGCCCTGCTGGGTTGGAAACAGGTAAACAGCCAGGCACCGATCGCCGGCCGACGCTCCAAACCGGCCTGATGTTTCATCCAATAAAGGACTATGAGAGGTGAATATGACTGACACCCTGATCAAGCGCAGCCAGCTGTTGAAAATCGTCGAACCGGTATTGAATGACATGCCGGCCAGTACCTTGCGGCATGCCCTGTTCGAAGCCGTTTGGGCTCAGGAAGAGGCGCTGATGGATATCGAAGAGGCTTTTGCGCGACTCACCTCGCGTCGGCATTCGCCGGCGGTACTGCGCAAGTTCTTCGCCAGTTGGTCGAAAACCAATAACTCGGCGGCCAGTGTGTCCGGCCTGGCCAACCGGATTACCTTGCTGGCGCGTTCGGACGCAGGCTCTGCTGCCGCCGCGCAGCTGTACCGTGCGTGCGGCAGCCTGCAGCGCATTACCGATGAAGACTTGGGCGCGTTGGGCAACACTGTGCACGCGGACCTGTTCTACACCATGGCGACCGCGCTGTGCGGCGATGACCAGTGGATGTTGAAGGACAATTGCCTGCCCTCGGCCCAGGCCTTCAAGGATTGGACCGACAGCCGTCGCCTGCGTGATCGCGACCTGTTGCAGGGATTGCTGACCACGTTGATCCACGAGGTGTACACCCACGGCGAAGTGGAGTTCATCCATCCGTTGTACTCGCAGTGGTTCGTGCGGGACATGGGCGTGCCGCCGGAGAAATCCCGTGCGACGGTGGCCTGGGTCACCGTGCACACCGGCGGCACCGAGAGCAACCATTTCGCCCATGCGGTGGCGGCGGTGAACGAGTTCACCAGCGCCTTGCAGATTGAAGTGGACCCCGCCACGGCGCGCGACATTTTTGCCGAATACCTGCAGCGTAAAGCCAGCGTGATGAACGACTGTGCACAGTTGCTGGGTTGAACCGGCGGTTTAGCCTGAGAGCCTCTGATCCAGATGAACACCCTGAAGCCAACCGCAGCCCCGTCGTTGTCGCCGCCTGACTCGGCAAGCGTGCGTCGCCGTTCCCTGGTGGCCGGTTGCGGCGCGCATGCCGTGCACGACGGCCTGACCGATGTGATCTACGTGCTGTTGCCGATCTGGCAAGCGCAATTCGGCCTCAGCTACGCCCAGGTCGGCCTGTTGCGCGGTGCCTATGCGGGCATGATGGCCGGTTTCCAGCTACTGGCCAGCCGCGCTGCGGCGCGCTGGGGACGCGAACGTCTGCTGGTGGGCGGCACTGCGCTCGCGGGCCTGGCCTACCTGCTGGCCGGCCAGGCCGGTGGGCTGGCGGTGCTGCTGGTGGCGCTGCTGCTGGGCGGTCTGGGTGCAAGTACGCAGCACCCCCTGGCTTCGTCGCTGATCACCGATACCCACGAGGCGGGCGGGGGCGTCAAACAAGCGCTGTCGCAATACAACTTCAGCGGGGATATCGGCAAGACCCTGATCCCGGGGTTGATCGGCCTGTTGCTGGCGGTTATCAGTTGGCGCGCCAGTGTCACCCTGCTGGGTGTACTCGGGCTGCTGGCGGCCGGCCTGTTGTGGTGGCTGATCCCGGCACGCACCGAGGGTTCGGCGGCGCCGGTGAAAGCCACCCGCGCGGGCGGCGGCGCCGGTTCCGCGAGCGGGCTGCGCGCGCTGATCGTGACCGGCACGCTGGACAGCGCAGTGCGCATGGGTTTTCTCACGTTCCTGCCGTTTTTGCTCAAGGCCAAGGGGGCCGGGCCTGCGGGCATTGGCCTGGCGCTGACGATGCTGTTCGTGGGGGGCGCGTTCGGCAAATTGTTGTGCGGTTACCTCGGTGCGCGCATCGGCATGATGAAGACGGTGTGGGCCACGGAGTTCACCACGGCGGTGTTGATCGTCATGGCGGTGTACCTGCCCTACGCCGGCTTGATGGTGATGTTGCCGCTGCTGGGGCTGGCGCTCAATGGCACGTCGTCGGTGCTGTACGGCGCGGTGCCGGACCTGGCGGGGCCGGGCCGGCGCGACCAGGCGTTTGCAGTGTTCTACACCGGCACCATCGGTGGCGGCGCATTGGCGCCGGTGCTGTTCGGCAGCCTCGGAGATACCACCGGCGTGCCCGTGGCCGTCTTATTGCTGGCCGCCACCTTGTTGCTCACCTTGCCGCTGTCCTGGCGGGTTCAGCGAGGGCTGGAGGCCCAGGCCCGGTAGGGCGAACGAATTTTTCAGCGTGTTCTGGCAGGTATAACAATGAATAACAGTGAACCGTCTGCCGTGTCATTGCCGTTGTCCCGGCGTGCGCAACGCCTCAGCGCACCGGGCACGTCCAGCATGCGCAGCAAAGCCAATGCCTTGAAAGAAGCCGGCGTCAACGTGATCAATTTTGCCGCCGGTGAATTGACCTTCGATGCCTGCCCGGCCATGAAAGCTGCCGCGAGCGATGCGCTGGCCAATGCGCGCAACCGCTATACGCCGCCCATCGGCTTGCCCCAGTTGCGCCAGGCGCTGGCGCAGCGGGTCACTCAGCGCTGCGGCGTGAACTACACCGCCGATGAAGTCGCCGTAACCGCCGGTGCCAAGCAGGCGCTGTATAACGCCGCAATGGTACTGCTCGATCCGGGGGATGAGGTCATCGTTGCGGTGCCGTACTGGGAAACCTTTCCCACCCAGATCCAGTTGGCCGGTGGCGTTCCGGTCTATGTCGACACGGCAGCCGATGACTATCGCCTCACCTGCACGGCAGTCGAAAACGCCCTGACCTCACGCACCCGCATGATTGTGATCAACACCCCGAACAATCCGACGGGCACGGTTTATCAGCGCGAACAACTGTTGGGGATCGCTCGGCTCGCGTTCGAACACCGGCTGTGGGTGGTGTTCGACGAGTGCTACCGCAAGCTGGTGCGCGCGCCCCATGAACATCACAACATCGTCTCGCTGTTTGCGCCGCTCAAACACCAGACGGTGCTGGTCGATTCGTTTTCCAAGAGCCACGCGGTCACCGGCTGGCGGGTAGGGTATGCGTGCGCGCCCGCGGCGGTCATCGCCGCCATGCACAACCTGCAGGGGCACACGACATCCAACCCCAGCAGCCTCTCTCAATACGCCGCGCTCGGCACCCTGATGGCGGACGCGCCGCACTTTACCCGCCAGGTCAACGCCTTCCTCGACCAGCAACTGCTCGCGGCCTGCACTTGCCTGGGGCATATCGATGACATCACCTGCGCCCCGCCGGAAGGGGCGTTCTATCTGTTTGTCGATGTGTCGCGCAAATTGGGTGGCCGCTACCTGGGCACCGTTATCCGCGATGTCGACCACCTGGCCGATCTGTTATTGACCGAGGCCCATATCGCGGTGGTGCCCGGCTCCGGCTGCGGCGACCGCAACAGTATCCGCATCTCCTACGCCGTTGAGCGTGAAGCGTTGATCGAAGGCCTCACGCGCTTCGCGCGCTTCATGGCAGAAATCGTTGCGCACTAACCCCACCCAAAAGGATATGAGCCGTGGAAAATCTGAGCCGCCAATTTATCGGGTACGTGAACCAGGCGCTGGTGGATGTCGAGGACCGACATCTGGCCCAGGCCCTGCTCAGCGGTTTCAACCACCAGCCTGCCGAGCTGGACAGGTACTGCGAGACCTATGTCGACATGACTTCCAGTAACTGGAGCGAGTCGTCGCTGTGTACGTTCTTCTGCGGCTGGCGCAGCCCGGACGGCGCCGCCCATGCTGTCTCAAGCATCATTGTGCGCATTCTCCAGGAGTCGGCATCCCTGGCCGACGACGCTCGGCTGCAGATGCTCGACGCGGCGGCGCACTGTGGCGAGATCATTGTCGAGGACATCGGATTGGGCGAAATGCACGGGCATCCGCACCACTCCAAGCTGTATTACCGCATGGCTTCGGCGATATGCGGCTCGGATGAATGGCGCCTGCAGGACAAATTCCTGAACCCGATCACCAAGGAATTTTCCGGCTGGGTTGGCGAAAAACGCCCGTTGGCGCCGCAGCTCATTGAGGCGCTGGAAATGATGGCCATGACGGAGCTGTTCAACACCGGCGAATACAACCTGATGACGCCGTTATGGAAGCAGTGGTTGCGCGATGTGCGCGGCTACAGCGCCGGTGAGACCAGCCGCGTGGCGAGCTTTCTCAGCGTGCATTGCGGCAGCGTGGAAGCGCGCCACTTCAAGCATGCGGCAGAGGCGTTGCGGTTGTACGCCAGCGCCACCGGGCAGGCCGTCGATTACAGCCGTATCGCGCGGCTATCCGGGGAATACGTGGCCAGGGCCTGTGAGCATCTGCAAAAGATGGCGTCGGTGCTCAAGTGTGAACAGCCCGCCTGGGATTGAGGCGGCCCGATAACCCCCGTTGTGCCGCTGACCTGGAGCCTGAACCTTATGATGGACACCGACGCGCGCCGACGCCCTCTGTCGGCGCTACTGGATAGCACCCGTTGCCTGCGCGTACTCGAAGCCCATAGCCCGATATCGGCGTTGCTCGCGCAGCGCGCCAGGCTGGAAATCAGCCCCGGGCATACAGTGGGGTACGACGCCATCTGGTCCAGTTCGCTGACCGACTCGACCCAGCGCGGGTTACCCGATATCGAAATTCTCTCGCCCAGCAACCGCTTGCCGGGGATCCGCGAAATATTCGATGTGTGTTCGCTGCCGCTGATATTCGATGCCGACACCGGCGGCAAGCCCGAACATTTCGCGATTCATATCAAGATGCTGGAGCGTGCGGGCGTCTCTGCGGTGGTGATCGAAGACAAGTGCGGCTTGAAGAAGAATTCACTGTTCGGTACCGAGGTCGACCAGGCGCAGGAGTCCATCGAGACCTTTTGCGCCAAGCTCCAGGCCGGTTGTGCCAGTCGCACCGGCTCGGGGCTGATGCTGATTGCACGGTGTGAAAGCTTGATCCTCGATCGCGGTATGGAAGAGGCGATGGCGCGGTGCCTGGCGTATGTGGAGGCGGGGGCGGATGGCATCATGATCCACAGCCGCAGACAGGATGGCCTGGAAATCCTCGAGTTCGCCAGGCAGTTTCGTCGGCAACGGCCCAAGGTTCCGCTGATTTGTGTGCCCACCAGCTACGCTCACCTGAAGTTCGAGGTGTTGGAGCAGGCAGGTTTCAACGCGGTGATTTACGCCAATCACATGTTGCGCAGTGCCTATCTGGCTATGCGCGACACCGCGGTGGGCATACTCGCCTATGGCAGGACCCTGGAACTGGAGCCGCGCTGCCTGGGCATCGAGGAAATACTCGACCTCGTGCCCGGGACGCGCTAACGCGATGCGTGGGGCTGTCGTACAGCCTTTCACTCATCGGTGCATGTGTCGGGTTGAAATCCCCGTTTCAGGGCGAAAATCGCTGTTTATTTATACAAATGCACCATTTAAATTCATAAAGGCGACATTTTGCCCTGTCGCGGTGCGAAATGAATTGATAAAGTCCGGCTCAATCTCTGTTTAACAACAATCATTTTGCCGAGACTTTTCATGAGCGAATCCGTCGAATCCTTCCTTGCCCACCTCAAGAAACGCGACCCCGACCAACCGGAATTCCATCAGGCCGTAGAGGAAGTCCTGCGCAGTCTGTGGCCGTTTCTTGAAGCCAACCCCCATTACCTGGCCTCGGGCATTCTGGAGCGCATGTGCGAGCCGGAACGCGCCATTACCTTTCGGGTGTCGTGGGTGGATGACCATGGCAAGGTCCAGGTCAATCGCGGTTTCCGTATCCAGATGAACAGTGCCATCGGCCCGTACAAGGGCGGTTTGCGCTTCCATCCCTCGGTGAACCTGGGCGTGTTGAAATTCCTCGCCTTCGAGCAGACCTTCAAGAACTCCCTGACCTCGTTGCCCATGGGCGGCGGCAAAGGCGGTTCGGACTTCGATCCCAAGGGCAAGAGCGACGCCGAAGTGATGCGCTTCTGCCAGGCGTTCATGAGCGAGCTGTACCGCCACATCGGTGCGGACGTGGACGTACCGGCCGGCGATATCGGCGTGGGCGCACGGGAAATCGGCTTCCTGTTCGGTCAGTACAAACGCCTGGGCAATCAATTCATGTCCGTCCTGACCGGCAAAGGCATGACCTACGGCGGCAGTCTGATCCGTCCGGAAGCCACTGGTTTTGGCTGTGTGTATTTCGCTGAGGAAATGCTCAAGCGCCAGGGCCAGCGGGTCGAGGGCAAGCGCGTGGCGATCTCGGGTTCCGGCAACGTGGCGCAATACGCGGCGCGTAAAGTGATGGACCTGGGGGGCAAGGTGGTTTCCCTGTCGGACTCCGAAGGGACGTTGTACGCCGAAAGCGGTTTGACCGAGGAACAATGGTCGGCCCTGCTGGCGCTGAAAAACGTGCAGCGTGGTCGTATCAGCGAACTGGCCGAGCGTTTCGGCCTGGAGTTTCGCAAGGGTCAAACACCCTGGGCGCTGGCGTGCGATATCGCGCTGCCCTGCGCCACCCAGAACGAACTCGACGCTGATGCTGCCCGCACACTGTTGCGCAATGGCTGCATCTGCGTGGCCGAAGGTGCCAACATGCCGACCACCCTTGAAGCGGTGGATATCTTTATCGACGCGGGCATTCTGTTCGCGCCGGGCAAGGCATCCAATGCCGGCGGCGTGGCCGTCAGTGGCCTGGAGATGTCGCAGAACGCCATGCGCCTGCTTTGGACCGCGGGTGAAGTGGACAGCAAGCTGCACAACATCATGCAGTCGATCCACCATGCCTGCGTGCACTACGGCGAGGAAAATGGCCGGGTCAACTATGTGAAGGGCGCGAACATCGCAGGCTTCGTCAAAGTCGCCGACGCGATGCTGGCCCAGGGTATCGTCTAGACGTCGGGTTCGATGCCCAGCACTTCGATCAACTGATCGCCGACGGGCCGTCGCCACAGCACCTCGTCACCCACCTGGGCGCCCAGCAACGCGCGGCCCAGGGGCGAACCCCAGTTGATCAGGCCCGCGTTGGCGTCGGCCTGATCTTCGCCGACCAACTGGATGCGCTGCTGCTCGTCCTGCTCGTTGGCGAAGGTCACCCAACTGCCGATCTGTACCTTGTCGATAGCGGTGGCCGGCGCAACGACCTGGGCGCTGTGTACGCGCTGGTTGAAGTAGCGCAAATCCCGCTCAAGATCGGCCTGGCGTTGCTTGTCTGCCTGCTCGCCCTTGGCGGATTCGTTGCTGTATGCCTGCTGCAATTGCGCCACCTTGGCCTGCAGTTGCGCCAACCCTTGCGCGGTCAGGCGGTTGGGCTGTTCGCTGACCTGACGCTCCACCGGCTGGTCGGCCTGGGCGGCAGCGTTGTCCTCATTTACAAAAGCTCGGCTCATGACGTTCTCCTTCAATGGAGTTTGGGCCATGTTCACCGCCAGATCGTTCCCACGCTCATTGCGAGCGATAGGCTTTGGCCGCGTCACGGTCTTTTTCCTCCTGCCACTCGTGCTCGCGATCGTTCCTGCGGTTGTCCTGATACTCGCGCAGTTTCTCGTTCTCACGCATGGCTTTGCACTGGCGGAAACCGTCTTCCCAGCCTTCGGCGTAGTGCCGATCTTTCAGATAGCGTGGCACGTTCTTGCGAAACTCGCCCGTGATCACCCCGGCGGCCTGGCGACCGCTGCTGCAGCCGTCGTCAAAGCCGTCAGCGAACGCGGGTGGATAACCCTTGGCCAGCAACTCCTGATGGGTTGTCTGGCAGCCCGTCAGCCACACCACTGCACACAGCATTAGCGCATACCGCCACATGGCGTACTCCCTGGCCGATCCACGGCTGATAGGGAGAGTCTAGAAGGGGATTTGTCTGAGGGGGGTGAAAGATGTGTGAGAAAGGTGTTGGTTAAAGGGCCATCAACGACGCTTCCCTTTAAATTGCAGGACATTTCCTAGAGAATCTCTAGTCTATTGCGCCTTAAGGTTTGGGTTACTAGTCTCCTGGCTTCGCTGTGAAAACGGCGTCCGGGTTTAGCGACCCGAACCACCGAGACTCATCCTCTTTACACCCTTGGCTGGCGAATTTTTTGCCTGCTGATACCGTGTTATGGCGGCTGTGCGCGGGAGATCTTCGGATCTGCCGGGTGTCTAGGTGACCGGTTCGCTAACCCGCGTACAGCTGCCACCCCTTCATGTTTAGCGACGTGCTGTGGTGGTCCTTTATTTCACTTAGAGGTACACCATGTCTAAAGTCATTCCTGATCCACCTCTGTCGTCAATCACTACCCTCGGCGTCGTCACCTTCGGCGACTACGGCGAAAACGAAAAGCCGCTATTCCGTGTCAATTCCGGCATGCCAATTGATGAGGCGCTGGAGCATGCCTCTACCTTGCTTTACTACTCCAAAAAGCTTGCCATGGAGGCCGCAATGGATGTGCGTGGCGAGCAATATGCGTGGGCTGCGCATTACTTGTGTGAGATGGGCAAAGCAGTAGTGGATGACCTGAGCCAAGCGATGACACCCGCGAAGTAAAACAGCATTACCCTGTGGCGAGCTCGCTCGCCACAGTTTTAACTTCGGTCTGTCGGTGTAGACTTTATTCGTAATAACCCACTGTCTTTTTTAGCTGGTCGGCGTATTCGTAAATCTCGTCAATGGATGAAATAGCGTGTCGGGTCTCATTCTTTTCTTCGTCGAATACCCCGAGGTACTTTTGGCTACGATTGAAGTGGAGTCGGCAGATGGGCTTACGGTTGTTATCGTCCAGTAATATCCCAAAATAGCTTTGGGTATCACGTTGAACGATTCGTTTGGCATCGACAACTGAGCGCACGACAGCGCGGACGATGTGGTAACCCTCCAGCTCTTCAAGGGTTGTGAGAATTTTATCTTCTGCTTCGTTTTGTTCCTGTATGGCTGCATTCGTGCTGTTCGCGATAGACAATGACGTTAGGGTCGGCTGAATTGCACCACTCATTGCAGACTTAAGTCGCTCATTAATTTGATCATTCAAAAATTGAGCTAACGCTTTTCGTGTCAGTTCGAAAAATTGCTCACGTACTTTCTGCGTGATTACTCCTTCGTAAACACGGGACGCGAAGAACTTCACGAAGTCGTCTTCTGGTTTACTGATTTGGGCGCCAATGAGCTTCTTGAGTTGGCTGACGTATTTCAATTCTCCCGCTGCGCTGATGATTGAGTCGACATCGAAGGCCGATTTGGTAAGTTTTATCAGCTCTGGTACGGAGTATTCATCAATGTCCAGCAGATCCAGCTCTAGAAATGGCTTTTCGTCCATTTTATTAGGGGCGTCCAGGTCTGTAAAAAATCTGTAGACCTGGCCGTTGGTAAGAATTGAGATTCTTGCACTCGTGACGTGAAAGTACCGAAAGAGCTGCGACGCGTGATTAATGCTCAATGACTCGCCGATCTTTTTGCATTCGATGAGTATCTGAACTTCGCCATCTTTCATGATTGCGTAGTCGATTTTTTCACCTTTTTTCGTCCCGACATCGCAGACAAATTCGGGCGTCACCTCCTGTGGGTCAAACACGTCGTAACCCAACACGGTGTTGATAAAAGGCATTACAAAAGCATTTTTTGTAGCTTCTTCCGTCTGGATGGCGGCGCCTTGCAGGCGCACCTTTGACGCCAGACTGGTGAGTTTTTCAAGAAATTCCATATAAGCCTCTTACCCTATTCGGATCCGTGTATAGAAGTGGTGGCAAATTGATTGCCATCCGATACTAGACACAAAACCTCATAAAGAGAATGAAGTGAGAGGTAGTTTGTTTCGACTGAAAAAAGCTAAAAAGGCGTCTGAAATTTCCGGTCTATTTTTCAATGAGTTACGAGAGTGCTATGCATCAGTGCTTGCAGGCAAAAGGCTGATAATCCTGAGCAGCTTAGATGGATGGATCACTTTCGTGGTTTGCGAGCGTTGTCCAGCACAGCATATTCAGCCAATTCTTGCTGGATAAACGCCGTAATCATCGCGCGATATACCTGCTCAGTAACCTCAGGGTTGGCGCCGAGTACCTGGGATAACCCCCGCACCTTGGCGAGCACCTGTTCAACTCGTTGTGGCGCCTTGACGCCATCGGTGTCGTTTTTGAAGCGTGCGGCTTGGGAGACCTAGTGGCCATGTTCGGCGATCAGAGTGACTATTTGTTGGTCAAGGAGGTCGATGTTATTGCGGACTTCTTCGAGGGTAGTGGAGCGAACGGCCATATTGAGTGAGCTCCTGATTATGCGAGCAATGCTAATAAAATGTGGGAGGGGGCTTGCCCCCGATGGCGGTGTGTCAGTCAAGCTTCCCGTCACTGACACTCTGCTATCGGGGGGCAAGCCCCCTCCCACATTTAGATTTTCACCAGGCTTGAGTCAGTAGTGGTACCACTTCACTTCGAGCATCACTTCATTGACCGGCGTCGACAGGTGGCTGTACTCGCGCTGGGCGCTCAGGCGCAGGCCCAGGTTGCGTGACAGTTCCCATTGCTGGTTGAGGCTGATGCTGCGCCGAACTTCGCCATTGGTGAAGAAATCACCCTTGGCTTCCAGGCTCAGGTTGCCCAGTGGGTTCTTCCACAACACGCCGGTATTGAAGCCGGCAGCGGGGGAGATGGCTTCGCTGAAGTCATTGTTGTGTTCCACCCGCACGGTGCCGAGGGCGAAGCCGAGCATGTCGTCCGACAGCTGCCAGGTGCCACCGGCGCCGCCGTTGACGTGGGCCACCAGGGTTTCGTCGTCATGTTTGCCCGGCACCCGCTCCAGGCCGCCGGTGACTTGCCAGGACCACGGCTGCAACAGGGCGTTGCGCGGGGTCAGGGAGCGGATGGTGGCCAGGTCCAGTTGCTGCAGTTGCCAGTGGTTGCCTTCGTACTGGCGCAGTTTCATCTGCAGGATTTCGATTTGTGCGCCCAGGGGGAAGCCTTCGGCGTTGTCGTTGAGGTCGTGATAGGCCATGCGCAGGCCGTATTCGCCAAAGGCTTTGTCGCCACGGGTGCCGATGCCGGCCTGCCAGGTGCGTGACTCATGGCCGTTTTCCGGCAGGCCGGGCGGGGTGATCTTCAGGTCGGGCGCCGGGTTCTGATTGATCGCGCGCAGCAGTTCGAAGCTGCGCTGGGAGCGTGCGGTGTCGCGTTCCAGGCCGTTGGCACGGTAGCGGCCGAGGCGATAGGCGGCGTCCACCACCAGGGCCTGGCGCTCGCGAGGCAGCGCCTTGAAGGCAGGCTCCTGCAACTGTTTCTGGTCATCGCTGATCTTCAGTACCCATTGCTGCTCATCGCTGTCGAGCGGTTTGGCGCGCTCGAGCAGCTCGCGTTCGCGGGACGGACGATAGTCGATCTTTTCCACCAGACCCGCGTCCTTTACCGCTTTGACGGTATCGGTCGGGATCGCGGTGAGCGGGAATTGCTCTGTCAGGCGCAGGCCGGGGCGCGCCACTTGCAGCAGTTCCAGCAGGCGGTAGGAGCAGTTTTCATCGAAGAAGAAGTAGTCGAACTGGATCTGTTTGAGTTCCCACACGTGCTCGACCATGCGCTTGGTCTCGACTTCGGTGAGGTTCAGGCGGTATTCCCACAGGTCACGGTTTTCCAGGCTGCGGTATTCGGAGAGTTTCTCCTGGTAGGGCACCAGGGCGAACAGGCCGGGGTAGCCGCCCATCAGGCCCTTCCAGGCATACAGAATGCTGTTGTCCGAGCCTTCGATATAGGCGCCGAAGTTGATTGCGTAGCTGAGCAGGGCGGTGTTGTTGCTCTGCACGTCGGCCTGGTCGATGCGCAGCAGGGTGTGGCCGAACATCGACGAGGGGCTGTTGAGGTACGCCGCCGGGAAAATCATCACCGCGCTGTGGGGCGCGACGTCCGAGAACCATTGTTTGAACTCTTTGCAGTCCACGGCAGGCAGGTCGGTCAGTTGCAACTGATCCTTGAGCCAGCGGGTGCGGGCGGGGTAGACGCATTGGGCATGTTTTTCGCCCAGGCTGGCCGGTGCGTAGAGCGCATCCACAGTGGCCTTGAGTTCGGCGTCCGGATGATGCGCGCCGTCAGCGGCGAGAAAGAATTTCTTGTCGCTGACATAGCTGCGCCAGCCATTGATCTTGCCGGCCTCGTAGTGCCCCAGCGAAAGCCAGAACGGATCATTGGCCAGTTGCTGCAAACGTTGATCGTCGAGGTGCGGGGCCGCGTGCAGCGGGGCGCAGGCGAAGAGAGCCAGGCAAGCGAGGCGTTTGAGCATGGGGGCTACTTAAGTCGGACTGAAAAAAAGACCCAAGGGGGACAGGTCGAAAAAACAAAACCCGCGCCTCGAAAGACGCGGGTGGGTCGAGCTTAAGCCTGGGTAGCGTATTTCGCCAGACGGGCATCGCTTTTCAGTACGGCAATGGTGTTGTTGTGCACGTCATCAGCAGTCACGTCAGCCTTGCTGAAGATCTGCTGGAAGTGCTCGTGGGTCACGGCCGCGAAGTGATCGCGATCTTCCGGAGCTACACCCAGTACCACCGCGTAGGTGGTCAGCGCTTCGCCGTTGCCTTTGGCCATGTCTTCGGACAGCTCGTTCATCATGCCATTCATGGCAATCCAGGACTTGCCGCCGTAGGTCAGGGCGCTGTTGGTGCTGCAACCGTTGGTGCCCGAGGTCATGCCGAAGGTGGCGTTACCCGAGGTGCCGTTGGTGGTGGAAGCCAGGAAGTGAGCAGGAGTACCGCGCTGGCCTTCAAACAACATGTTGCCCCAACCGCAGTTCGGGCCACCTGGTGCTTCTGCCATTGCATTGAGGGAGACGACGGTGAAGAGAGTACCAAGAAGGATCCGTTTCATAGCTTTGTTCTCTTTGTGTGCAAACCAATGGACAAGGGTTCAGGCGCTTCGCAGCACCCTAGGGGCCAGTTATTAGTCCAACCCGCGCAGTTTGGAGTTTAGGCGCGTTCCCTGGGTTCCGTGAGTTTTTATAAAACATTCAGTCTTGAACGATTTTTTTGTGGGACGCGTACCGTGGCTATGCTTTCCCAACAGCGCGCCTTGCCAGAGCGCGCAACCGAGAGCCAGAATGCCCCCATCTGCCCCGCCTGATGTAAGGAAGCCCGATGCCTGATCCTGTTGCTGCCAGCTTGCGTCTAGCGCCCGAAGCGCTGACTCGCCCTTTCTCCGCTGAACAGTTCAGCTTCTCGACCACCAATGATTTGGAGCCCTTTCGCGGTGTGCTTGGCCAGGAACGTGCGGTTGAAGCCTTGCAGTTCGGTGTGGCCATGCCACGCCCCGGTTACAACGTGTTTGTCATGGGCGAGCCCGGCACCGGTCGCTTTTCATTCGTCAAACGTTACTTGAAGGCCGAAGGCAAACGCCTGCAAACCCCGTCGGACTGGGTTTATGTGAATAATTTCGACGAGCCGCGCGAACCGCGCGCGCTGGAATTGCCAGGCGGCGGCGCTGCAGCGTTTATCACCGATATCAACGCGCTGGTCGACAACCTGGTGGCGACCTTCCCGGCGGTGTTTGAACACCCGACGTATCAACAGCGCAAAAGCGCCATCGACCGGGCGTTCAACCAGCGTTATGACAAGGCCCTGGACGTGATCGAGCGCCTGGCCCTGGAAAAAGACGTGGCGCTGTACCGCGACAGCTCCAACATTGCCTTCACGCCGATGCTTGACGGCAAGGCGCTGGACGAAGCGGAGTTCTCGCAGCTGCCGGAAGCCGACCGCGAGCGCTTTCACACTGATATTTCCGAGCTGGAAGAGCGCCTCAACGAAGAGTTGGCGAGCCTGCCGCAGTGGAAGCGTGAGTCAAACAACCAACTGCGCCAGTTCAACGAAGAAACCATCACCCTGGCCCTACAGCCTTTGCTTGCGCCACTGTCGGAAAAGTACGCGGAAAACGCCGCCGTCTGCGGTTACCTGCAGGCCATGCAGGTGTATCTGCTCAAAACCGTGGTCGAGCAATTGGTCGACGACGCCAAGACCGATGCCCAGGCGCGCAAGTTGCTCGAAGAGCAATACTGCCCAAGCCTGGTGGTGGGGCATTCGCTCAACGGCGGCGCGCCGGTGGTGTTTGAACCGCACCCGACCTACGACAACCTGTTCGGCCGTATCGAATACAGCACCGACCAGGGCGCGCTTTACACCACTTATCGTCAACTGCGCCCGGGTGCGTTGCACCGCGCCAATGGCGGTTTCCTGATTCTTGAAGCCGAGAAGATGCTCAGCGAGCCGTTTGTGTGGGATGCGCTCAAGCGTTCCCTGCAATCACGCAAGCTGAAGATGGAGTCGCCGCTGGGCGAACTGGGACGCCTGGCCACCGTGACCCTCAACCCGCAGATGATTCCGTTGCAGGTCAAGGTGATCATCATCGGGTCGCGCCAGTTGTACTACGCGTTGCAGGACGCCGATCCGGACTTCCAGGAAATGTTCCGGGTGCTGGTGGACTTCGACGAAGACATCCCGATGGTCGACGAAAGCCTGGAGCAGTTCGCCCAGTTGCTCAAAACCCGCACCTCGGAAGAAGGCATGGCGCCGCTGACGTCGGATGCGGTGGCGCGGCTGGCGACGTACAGCGCACGCCTGGCCGAACATCAGGGCCGTTTGTCGGCGCGCATCGGTGATTTGTTCCAGTTGGTCAGCGAGGCGGACTTCATTCGTCACCTGGCGGGCGACGAAATGACCGATGCCGGGCATATCGAGCGCGCGCTCAAGGCCAAGGCCACGCGCACCGGCCGCGTGTCGGCGCGGATTCTCGATGACATGCTCGCCGGGGTAATCCTGATCGACACCGCCGGCGCCGCGGTCGGCAAGTGCAACGGGCTGACGGTGCTGGAGGTGGGAGATTCGGCATTTGGCGTACCGGCGCGGATTTCCGCCACGGTGTACCCGGGCGGCAGCGGCATTGTCGACATCGAACGTGAGGTCAACCTCGGTCAGCCGATTCACTCCAAGGGCGTGATGATCCTCACCGGTTACCTGGGCAGCCGTTACGCTCAGGAATTCCCGCTGGCGATCTCGGCCAGCATCGCGCTGGAGCAGTCCTACGGTTACGTGGATGGCGACAGTGCTTCCCTGGGCGAGGCCTGCACCTTGATCTCGGCGTTGTCGAAGACGCCGCTCAAGCAATGCTTTGCCATTACCGGCTCGATCAACCAGTTTGGCGAAGTGCAGGCGGTAGGCGGGGTCAACGAGAAGATCGAAGGCTTCTTCCGCCTGTGCGAAGCGCGCGGGTTGACCGGTGAACAGGGCGCGATCATTCCCAAGGCCAACGTGGCCACGCTGATGCTCGACGAAAAGGTATTGCAGGCGGTGCGCGCCGGGCAATTCCATATCTATGCGGTGCGCCAGGCGGATGAAGCGTTGAGCCTGCTGGTGGGCGAGGATGCCGGTGAGCCGGATGCGGAAGGGCAGTTCCCGGAAGGCACGGTCAATGCGCGCGTCGTGGAGCGCTTGCGCGCGATTGCGGAAATGATCAGCGAAGAAGACCTGAAAGAAGCGGAGAAGGAACTGGCGCAGCAGGCTTTAGCGGAGGCCAAACCCACCTGATCCCTGAAGCTTGATGAGATCAAAAATGTGGGAGGGGGCTTGCCCCCGATGGCAGTGTGTCAGTCTCAATATTTTTGACTGATGCACCGCCATCGGGGGCAAGCCCCCTCCCACAGTTTGATCTGTTTTTGTCATTAAATTGACAGGTGCCTGGAGAGAATGTCCGTTGGTCCCTACAACCCTGGTTTGTCGCGTTTTTCTTCTATTCTCAATATCAGGGATATCCACAGCAGTCGCAGGATAGAACCAGCCTCGCCTTTGCGCTGGGGCTGAACGCCGAACTACCGAGGGTCGCCGCCATGTCGCGCAACCTTTGCCTTATCCGCCAGTGCCTGGGTCTGGAAACCCGTATCGAATGCTCCATTCGCCCCCTTGCCGGGGAGAACGGGCTGTGGACGTTGTTATTTGCCGCAGGCATGTCGGGCGAGCAGCCCTCCACCGTAAAGTCTCAAGGCCCGTTTCACGGGCCGTTCGTGGCGCAAACCATGTTGGCTTCCATAGTCGACAGCCTGACCCTGCACGGTTACGAGCAATTGGACGAGCCGCAGATCTGGTGCCTGCACCTGCAAGCCCATCTGCGCCAACTCAACGGCGGCCAGGAGCGGTTGGCCCTATGATCGAGGGCTATTTGCCTTCCGGTTTGTCCAGCTTGACCTCAAAGCCATATTGCACGGTATTGAGGTCGGTGCGCTGGTAGCTTTCCAGCGTAGTCGGCTGGCCATAAAAATAATGCACATCAAACAACGCCGTACCGTATTCCTCGGCGCGGTGGCTCACGCCGAGAATTTCCTTGAGGTAGTTGCCGCTCGCATCCCTGGCGTAGAAGCGCCAGCTGTCGGCGGGGAACGCTTGCTGGTCGACGATCAGCGCGTTGTCCTTGAGCGAAAGGCCCTTGGGCAATTGGTTGACGTCAATCGCGGCCTTCTCGATGGTGGCGAGAAACAGCGGGACCGAGCCGACCACAAACGCCGGGGTTTCCGGGAACAGGTTGAGGTCATAGGTCAGCGTGCCGCTTGCCGCGTTCAGCTCGTAGGCCTCGGTCGGCAACTCGATGGGTTCGCCGCGCTCGCCCTTATCGTCTGCGGTGAAAAAGGTGATCGGCGCGGCGCTGTTGTTGCGCTCGGCGCCGACCAGATCGTCATTGAAGGTGAAAGGGTGGTCGAACACGATTTTCGCCGCACTGGCGTCTTCGGTCGATTGGCTGATGGTCACGCTGTTTTTCAGCTGATCTTCAGTCATCGACGCGTCTTTGAGCCAGCTGGCGGCAGCGTCGTCATACACCGTGACCGGCATCGGCAAGGGTTGCACGCTCTGTTGCAGGCTGTTTTTGTCGAAGCGCATTACCGGCAGGTCCAGCGCCTTGCGGGTTACGGTGGCCTTGGAAAAGTCCAGGACATTCACCTGCAGGGTATCGATCAACCCGTTGAAGTACACCTTGGCGTAATGGCTGTTCTGTGTGTGTTCGAAGGTTTTTTGCGCGTCGGTGAGCTGTTTATCCAACGCTTCGGACCAGGCCTTCTGCTGTTGCAGCTGCGCCAGCTGTTTCTCGTAGAACGCCACTTGCGCAGCGCTTTCGTTGATTGAGCCTGAGCGGGTGAGAAATTGCCCGATGCCGTCCCGGGCCTGTACCAGCAGCGGGTTGGGCGAGTCGTCGCCCAGCTCGGTGGCCAGCGGCTGGCTGTTGGTCAGTTCGATTTCGGCGTAATTCTTGTCCAGCGACAACAGCTTGAGGCTGATATTGCCCTCGGTGCGTGAATGACCGACGTCGTTTTTTGCCAGGTCAAAGGTCAGCACCCTGCCCGGCGCGGCGACTTCAATCGTGCCTTTAAGGCTGACAGGCTGCGGCTGGCTCTTGTTTTCCGTCTCGATGCCCTCGATGAACGGGTAGGTCACCGTCAGGTCGTCGGGGTTGGTCAGGTTGGAGCTGCTGGGGCTGAGCTGGATGCCGGGGTCGGTTTCCGACCACTCCGGCTGGAAGGGAATGACTTTGTTGTTGCTCAAGGTCACCGACTCCCACTCCAGGCCATGGGGGAAGGGGAATTGCTCGGGAGCGTTGAACGTGAACGGGAAGACAGGCTGCAAATCCGTCAGGTAGTCGGAATGAGAGGCCCTGCGCAGGACGAACAGGCCGTTGATATAGGTGTCCACCAAAGCCTGGGGACTCGGGTAATGCTTGAGCAGGGCCAGGCTGTCTTCCCCGTATTCGGCTTCGACGGGCTTGGTGTCGAGCTTGATGCGCGCACGTTCCAGCAACAGCAGCGAACCACCAAGGTCGGCGATGACGTCGCGCAGCTTGGGGTCCTGGATGCTGTCCAGGGACTGTTCGAACTGGGTGGTTTTCTCTTCGAGGGTGGCCTGCTTCTGCTCTTCTTTGGGGGAGCAGCCGCTGGCCATCAGCAACGCCGCGCACAGGCCTAGACTGGCCAAAGGGAATCGCACATCCATTATCTGAGTTTTCCTGTCCGACATCATCGAGCCGAGTGAATGGTCTCGACACTAGCAGAAAAATCCTCTTACAGATGCCACTTGGCTCAGTTTTCTCGCGGTGACAGGCGCCGGGTAGCCACTGGTATACTCGGCACCATTTTTAGCCAAGCTGTGTGAGATTCAATGGAACGCTTTATCGAAAACACGATGTATGCCGCGCGCTGGCTGCTGGCGCCGATCTATCTGGGTTTATCCCTGGGGTTGCTGATCCTGGCGATCAAGTTTTTCCAGGAAATCATTCATGTGATTCCCAATATTTTCAGCTTGCTGGAGTCGGAGGTGATCCTGCTGCTGCTGTCGCTGATCGACATGGCCCTGGTCGGTGGCCTGCTGGTGATGGTGATGATTTCCGGCTACGAGAACTTCGTCTCGCAGCTGGATATCGATGAGAACAAGGAAAAGCTCAACTGGCTGGGCACCATGGACTCTTCGTCACTGAAGATGAAAGTGGCGGCCTCCATCGTGGCGATTTCCTCCATCCACCTGCTGCGCATCTTCATGGACGCCAAGAACGTCGATCCGCAACACCTGATGTGGTACGTGATCATCCATATGACCTTCGTGGTCTCGGCGTTTGCCATGGGTTACCTGGACAAGCTGACCAAACACTGATGACGCGCGCCGGCCTTACTGCTCGACGAAATAGTAGGGCTGGCGGTTGATCGTCATTTGCTTGACCACGGTGACTGTCTGATTGAGCCGATCGGTATGATCCAGCAGCGCAACGTTGCCGGGTTTGGCGCTGAGAAAGGCGTGCAATTGGGGCTCTGTCTGCAGAATCGGCAGATACGCACGCAGATAGAACACACTGGCGCCGGCGATCCGTTCATTGGGTTGGAACAGCGCCACCTCTTTACCTTCGTCCTGCAGTGTCTGGACCTGACTGATCACGGGCACGAATGACTGGCGCACATCGGCTTTGGGTGCGAACCAGAAGGCGGCGCTGAGGTAGCAGGCGATAGCCAGGGTGAATACACCGCCAATGATCTGTCGGTGGTAGCGGTAGAGTGCCGGTTTGCGTGCTTCGGCCCATTCCAGCAGGACCCGCGCATATTCCGCAGCCAGAACGGCGGCGGCCGGGGTCAGTGCCATCAAATAGACGGTGCGTTTGCTCGAGGCCAGGGTCAGCAGGGTAAATTGCGCCACCAGCCACACGCTGAAAAACAGACGGTAGCGGTTGCGCACCAGGCTCTTGCGAAAGTGCCACAGGCCCAGGTACACCAGGATGTTCCATGGCAGGAAGGCCTCAGGCAGCTTGACCAGGTAGTAATAGAACGGCTCGTAATGCCCGGCTTCCACAAACGAGCCGCTGAAGCGCCCGACACTGTTGGTCCACAGCACTTCGCCGACCGCCTGCAGGCCGCCGCGCTGAAACAGAAACCCCAGCCAGATCAGCAGCGGTATCAGCGCCAGCAGCGTGAACAGCGCCGGCTTGAGCCAGTCGCCGATACGCAGGCGCTTATCCATCAGGCTGATGCAGGCCAGGTAGACAAACATCACAATCCCCGGCATCGCCAGGCCCAGCACACCTTTGCTCAACGTGGCGATGACCATCCCCGCCGTAAACAATGCCCACGCCCACGCGGTGGAACCCTGGCGCTCGGCCTCGGGGCGCACTGCCTGATAGAACCCCAGCAACGCTGCGGTCACGCCCAGGCTGAGCAGTGAATCCTCACCCACTCCTCGCACATTGCCCCAATAGCTGGCCATGGTCGCCAGGATCAGCGCAGCGCTGAACGCCAGCGTTGTAGGCCGTCCGAACCGGCGCAACATCCCGAAGAGCAACATCACGCTGAACAACCCGGCAAAGGCCGACGCCAAGCGCACGGCCCCGGTGCTCGCGCCAAACAGGCGAATCGCCCCGGCGTCCAGCCAAAGGCTCAATGGCGGTTTCTCCAGAAAAGGCTCACGAAACAGACGCGGCACCACCCAGTCATTGTCCAGGTGCATGGCCATGGCAATCCCGGAAACGCGGGCCTCGGTGGAACCTTGCAGTTCATGGTTGCCAAGGGCGAAGAAAAACAGCAGACCAACGAGCAGGAGCAGCAGGGGAACGGGACGCGTCATCGAGTGGCTACCGGGCAGGGGACCGCTCGGGGGAGCGGGCATGGCTGCCGGCTAGTATAGGGAGGGGTTTCTTAACGGTTCGTGAACGAGTGTGGGGTTTTTCTGCTCGCAGCGAGGCTTAATTTACCTGACACGCTGGTCCGCGTCCTTGGCAGCAAATAATCTCTTGGCCTGCGCAAAACACTTCTCCGCAATGGCCGAGCGCGGTTCGGTCTTGCGCATCACCATGCCCAGTGGCGCGAGCACGCTGGCGTCCGGCAGGTTGATGAACGCGAGGTTTTCGATCGGGCTTTCCAGGCCGCTGTCCAGGGGCATGATTGCGCAGCAAAAGCCTTCGTGAATCGCCTGGAACAGTTGATAGGTTGAGTCGCTTTCAAGCATGGGCTGGGGGGCGAGGCCGCGACTGCGGAAGCTCAGGTCAATGGACTTTCGATAGTGCATGCCCGTGCTGATCATCCCCAGGGGCAATTGCGCGGCGTCTTCCCAGCTCATTTCGCTGCCCTCGAAATGGAAGTGACGGGTGTCGTACAGCAAGCCGACGCGGGTCTCGCCCAGTTCGAAAAAATCCAGGTAGTTGGCGTTAACGTGGTCCAGGTAACACACCCCCAGATCCAGTTGATTGGTGCCCAGTGCTTCGATGATGTTGTCCGAGCTCATCGACGTCAGGCTGAACTTGAGCTCGGGAAAGGTGTGGGACAGGCTCTGGATGAAGCTGATCGGGTTGAAACCGCTGAGCGGCACCAGGCCCAGGCGCAAGTTACCCACCAACTGGCCGCGACACGCGGCCGCTTCGGCGAACAACCCGTCATGGGCGGCGAGCAAGGTCCTGGCCCACGCCAGCACACGCTCACCGGCCTCGGTAAAGCCTTCGAAACGCTGGCCACGGGTGACCAGCTCCAGGCCCAGCTCCTCCTCCAGATTGCGCAGGCGCATCGACAACGTCGGCTGGGTGATATGGCAGCGCGCAGCCGCCTGGCCGAAGTGACGGGTCTGCTCCAGCGCAATCAGGAATTTGAGTTGCTTTATGTCCATCAGGTGCCTGCCAGGGAAGAAGTGAAAGGTCTGTCAGAGTGGAATCACCTGTTCCGAAGAACTGGACAACGCACTCGATAACCGGCCGCCAGACAATGCTGGATAGCCCGATCAGCCTTGACGATTAGACAGGCATTTTTCAGTTCAGTACACAGCGATGGCTTGAAGGACGGGCAGCAGCTCTGCCGTGCGCAGGATGGCATGGGGTTGAAACCGGGTCGATCAGCCGCCCGTCATGTTCATGAAGCGCACCACCTGCACCTCATCGTCGAGGGTGAAGTTGTGCCGATACGGCTTGAGTTTCATCGACTCGACAATCGCACGCTCCAGGCGTTTCGGTTCGCCCGGATAGCGCCGCAGCACCGCCTTGAGGTCGACCGAATGCTCATTGCCCAGGCACAGCAGCAACCGACCTTCAACGGTCAGGCGCACACGGTTGCAGGTGCCGCAGAAGTTGTGACTGTGGGGCGAAATAAAGCCCAGGCGAATATGCGGCGCCTCAGCCACACGCCAGTAGCGCGAAGGCCCCTGGGTCGACTCCGCAGAGTCGATCAGCGTGTAACGTTCGGCGATACGCTCGCGCACCTGCGCACTGGAATAAAACGCCTCGGCACGGCTGTGTTCGCTGATCACCCCCAGTGGCATTTCTTCGATAAAGGATATATCCAGACCACGGTCGATGGCGAAGGCCACCAGGTCGTTGACCTCATGGTCATTGCGACCCTTCATCACCACGCAATTGAGCTTGGTGTGCTCAAAGCCTGCGGCATTCGCGGCATCGATACCGGCGATCACCTTCGCCAGGTCACCCGTGCGCGTCAGCTCACGAAAGCGCGTGGGGTCCAGGCTGTCGAGGCTGATATTCAAGCGCTTGAGCCCCGCATCGAACAACGGCGCGGCGAGCTTGCCCAGTTGCGAGCCATTGGTGGTCATGCACAACTCGCGCAGACCGGGGAGCGCGGCGATGCGTTGACACAGCTCCACCACGCCCTGACGAACCAAGGGCTCGCCACCGGTCAGCCGGATCTTGCGCGTGCCCAACGCGACGAAACTGTGCGCCAGTTGATACAGCTCTTCCAGCGACAGAATCTGCTGGCGCGGCAAGAACTCCATGTCCTCGGCCATGCAATACACACAACGGAAATCGCAACGGTCGGTGACGGACATCCTGAGGTAGTCGACCCGGCGCGAAAAGCTATCCATCAGGATTTGATCGGTCATGAGAAACCTCGGCGGCGGCGTCGGGCGCATAACCCTGGCGCTTTAATGGGCGCGATATCTACGCGAGGCTAGAGTTGTTTTGAGCGTACGTCTAATCAGTATTAGCAACTGGGTGATCGACGGGGTCTATGGGTTGTGGCTGATAGTTTTTAGGGGGGGGCGCGGTATTGGGTGATGAAGGGCTTGGTCAGTTAAGGTTCGATTCCGTCCTGCGACGAGGGCGCCTAGCTCGCCGCAGGTACGGAGTGATCGTACTGTCGGTTTCTATGGGTTCTCGCCAGTTGTCTGCTTAGTGAATACCTGAGTTTCCAGCATCCGCTCCAGCAACAACTCCCCCAGCACGACCAGTTGCTGAGCCGCCAGCAGCTTGTGGCGGTGTGAGCCCTCCAGTTCAAAGGCCAGATCGGTGGTCATGACATTCAGCGAGGCGAGGGTTTCACTGGCTTGGACCAGCAGGGTTTCGGCGGGGATGCCGGGGGCGAGGGTGAACAGGGTTGTTGGGGGATTGGGGGTGATCTTTTTCATGACTGAAACTCCTTGATTAGTGGAGTCGCCAGACATCGCTGCTAAACGAAAAGGGTGGCGACTGTACGCGGGTTAGCAGACCAGGAATCAAGGAACCCAGCGCACCCGAAGGTGCCCCACGCACAGCCGCCATAACGCAATCCAGCGGATGCTGACAGCATTGCTTGAATGGAGGGTGGCGTTGCAGGCCTTGATATTAACCGAGCTGCTAAACCCGGTCGCTGATTTTGCAGCGACTGGGGGAGGTTAGCGAGGTGGGGGATGAAGGGGGAGTTCATCGGTAGCGCTACTTCTTATGCGAAAATTCTGAAGGTGTGCCAGTTGGGCTTTTTAAACCCCAAAAACGACAAAGCCCGCACTGGGCGGGTTTTGTCGATGCTTCGAAGTGGTGGGCCGGGGTAATCTGAACAGATATTTCAAATTATTGATTTAAAACAAAAATTTATGTTTGTATTTTTGTCTGGAATACCGTTTGGAATACCAATGTGTGGCGCGCTCTACGACGTTGGGCTCTGGTAGTAGGTATTCGGTCTACCAGTCGCGCTCAGATTTCGCGGGCCCTTTCTTTAACTCAGCTTTCCTGGCTTTGAGATCTGCTTGCTTAATTAAATCTTCCAGGGTCTCAGAAATTGTTTTCTTGTGTCTCCGGGCTAGGCCGTCAAGCTGATCCTTTATTTTCATGTCAAGGATGAAGCTGTATGACTTTTTTTTGACTAGTCCGTCTCGGTACCGCTTCTGTCGCCATGCTGCTTTCATTTTTTTAATCAACAGCTCATTGAACGGCGTGTTTCTTATGCTTTCGCTCCATTCGATGAGGGTGTCGCGGGGGGAGGACAGTCGGACTTTTGAGGCAATCACCCCCTTTGCGATCAGGTAGTCAATCGCCCACCTGGGCTGTTCTTGATCTAGCAGGTTGAGCCAGGCAATTATTATATCTTTTGGTTCTATAGCCTCGCGCCTGTCAATCCATAGATCACGCATGAATTCGCCCTCAGATGAGTAAAATGTAACGATATTTCATTGCGAAACATGTCGCGTCACGAAGTGATACTACTACGTGGTACTACGCCGTATCAATACATGTGACATTACGTAGTAAGCGTACGGTGTAGTGTGACGTCGTATTAATAGTCTCCTAACCCCAATATAGGCGGTGTAAAGCACTCTGAGTTCTCAGGATTTGAGTGATATCAACTAATCATAGTTTCGATTTTTTACGATGATGTGTATGAATTTGATGGATGTTTATCACGCTGAAAATCCATGAACACATGCTAGAAGCGGCTTCTGATTAGAGAGGAGGCAGGCGCTACCTTGAAGGGCTTAATCGTCCTGTGCGGGCCGAATTAGCCAAGGGCGAATGAGCCTGTTGGCTCCGCCTATCGATGGGTAAAGCCAGGGGCGGGCTCCCAAGGTGAGCTTTCTGCGGGCAGCTCGGTGATGAGAGCGGCTCTTATCGCACCGACCATGCTGTTCCAGTTTGTCGGGCTGAGCTTCAGAGAATCCTTCCAACGATTCTCTGTTTCCCGCATTTGCTGGAAAGGTTGACTGACTCAAATGAATTCTTCAGCTGGTGCTCATGGGTATTTTTTTACAAGCTCCGCCAATCCTCTGAACAAACATGAGGAGCCTGTTCATGAGAATTATCCGTCTAAAAGACGTCATCGATTTCACCGGTCTGGGCAGGTCCACTGTCTACAAGTACATCTCGGAAGGAACCTTCCCCAAGCCGGTCTCGCTGGGTGACCGTTGCGTCGGCTGGGTTGAAGGCGAGGTGCATGATTGGATTTTGGCAAGGATAGAGGAGCGTGATCTGGCCGAGGTCACTGCAGCCTAATTGAAAAGAGAGTAAGCAAGCACCATGACCAGGGAAGCTCCGGTCATGGTGCTTTATGCCCCATTAGCCGGCTGGGGTGGTTCCAATCTCAGACAACTCCCTCAACGGATTCATTGCAAAAAGCTCCGATAGGCTGGGCAATCTTGCTTGTCATTGTGCCGCTACCCAGGCCAGGGTCTTACTTGGCAAAGCTGGTTTTATTGATATAGCCATATCTAATCAGTTACCACCTTTCAATAGTATCGAACTTAGAACCTCTCAGCCGTTAAAACATACTCACAGAGTACCTGGTGTGCATCCACTCAATCAGGTATTCACCATGTACTCATTTAGCAATACCGCCTTCACCACTTTCTCCCAAGCTCAAGCCGCGATCAGGGTCGAACGACTCGTTCAGTCCATTGAGCGTATTGACAAGCCGGCTTTCGAAATCATCCCAGCTCAATCGGGATACGACCGTGCTCAACGGACCGGGATCTCCAAATACGTCGACGCCATACAGCAAATGGTTGACGTCTTTGATGATCGTCATCCCTACGTCTACAGCGAGCACCTGCAAGCCTTTTGGGAAGCCTGTCAGGACATTGGCCTGGAGCGTAGCCCGGCAGGCGTTACCTGCCTGAATGAGCATAAGACGGCGTATCTGGATTTCCATCATTCAATGAACGTACTGGTCGCTCGGATTCGTCAGCTGATCAGCAGCAAGAGGTACAAGCGCAAGGTGGACGACCGCCGCTACCAAACCAGTCGCAAGCAAGCCACGCTTAGCGAGTACGTCAGCCAGGTGCTTGATCGTTACTCCCGCACGGTGGTCGTTCGTGTGGATCTGCATTATCGAGCGATAGCCCGCCCACGCTTGCGCATTGAGCATGTGTTCAATGACCTGGACAAGCTGATTCGTGCGCGGGAGCGTAATCCCATCTTCGAGCATGAGACAGGCTATATCTGTTCAGTCGAGCACGGAGAGGATAAAGGCTTTCATATCCATGCAGCCTTCTTCTTTAACGGTGCTGAGGTACGCAGCGATTTCGCTAAGGCGAGAAAGGTCGGTGAGTTGTGGGAACAGATCACTCGTGACCAGGGTTACTTTTTCAGCTGCAACGATGACAAGGACCGCTATGGTGACGAGCTCGGAATCGGGGTGATCAGGCGAGCTGACAGCGAGGCATGTCGAAAGTCCATCAAGGCCGTGAGTTATCTGACCAAGGACAACCAATATCTGCGCATGAAACCGGCTGGGGCGAGAACCTACCGCACTGGTCGTATTCGCTGAGCAACTGCTTGAAAAAGCTACAGGTCAGAATCTCAGCACCATCGTGCTGGCTCTGACTTGTCCAGGCCGCTATGAACAGTTGATGCGCCATAACTGGTCGAGTTTAGTCGTGTAACTCTGGCTCATGAGGCTGTGCCGCATGGCCCATTCTGGACTCGATGGGACACTTGCCACCCGTAGAGTGCCGCGCCCCCATCGACTGTTGATTTCATCCAGTACCGACATAACCTTTGTGGGGCGAAAAGAGGAAACGGAAATTTTCGTACGCTTAGCGCTCTGTCTGTCAGGTTGAGGTCGTAGTGGTGGACGCCGTAGCGTCAGAAAATGTGGTTTGAGGGGCAACGGAACAGAAAGTGCACTTAAGCTCAGTCGCTGCCCCGCGAATCCCATTTTGAATCGTTTAAGTTGGAAGTCCCGTTTGAGCGATTTCGCTCCACCCCCGGTCGAACGTGAACGTCTTGGCGTGAGCGACGGGATTCTGAATTCGGAGCACGCGCGCCTGTACCGAATCGGTCGCGTGTTCGACCACGTACAACCAATACGCATCGCCTTTTTCACGGGCACAATCGAATTGCGTGTGTGACAACCCCACTGGCCGATCTCGCAGGCTGCCCGTCATTGACTTTACTTCTACCCATCGAATCTGCCTGCCACCGCTGTCGGCCTCGTAGAGGTCAAAACCGGGGTTACCATTCAGTGTGCGGCGCAATTTTGGCTCAAGGCTAATGATTAGGTCGATGGCGTGCCCTTCGATCTGCATTCGCGCCGCTTGATCGAGGTCATCGGGGTCTGGGCCATCGTCATCCGGATGTGCGCCAACATAGGAAATGAAGGGCCGCGCCCCGGTCTGGCCGGGCGTTCTCTTACCATAACCACCGGCATTTCCACTTCCTTTACCGCCAGATGCGCCATGGTCACCTGAGCCACCATGTGCGTCTTCATTGCCCTGGCCGTTGCCGCGTGGTGTGCCGGTACCAGTGCGGCCTTGGCCGGCGCGTCCCGCGCCAATGCCCACGCCGTCGCCACCATCGGGATCGGGTGTTCCAGGCGGGATATCTGGCATGTCGTCGCCATACAGGTCTTTCGCATCGTCGTAAACGTCACCGTTGGATGGCTCGTCGGCCTCAGGCTCGAGGTCGGTGGATGATTCGGGTTCTGGTGTTGAACTGGCGCTTAAGCGAGATACCAGCTCAGCAACGATAGAGGGGTCTCTTCGTAGTAAATCCAGAATTGCCGGATCAATGCCTGCCTCTCTGGCTAACTGATCGATGATCGGCGGCTTGAATGCAATCTTGGTCAGCAGGAAAGAATTGGGTTTCCAGCCAAGGGTTTCGAATACTACGAGCGCCGGAGTTACGAGCTCACCGTCGGCGTTCGGCACCCAGGCGGCCTGATTGAGCGTCCGAATGAAAGCTGCGTCGAATCGGGCGGTCTTTGTCTCGTGGTAATAGCTCCATTTGTAGGAACCGTAGAAGGCGGCAGTACCGCGCGCCTCAAGGTCAGCTAACGCCTCCCACAGCACCTTCACTTTGGCTGCTGCCTCCTGGGGCTTCAGCATGGGTAAGAACTCCAGCAGCTGCGTCAGCCCCCGAATAGTGAAGTCTTCTGGTTGGCTTTCCCATTTCGCGCGCTCAAGGCCTGCTTCACGGCGAATCTGCACCTTTTCGGAATGCGCGAGCCCCGACGGTGTTGCTTGAGGAATGAGATAGCGGCTTGCGCCACACGACACCAGCAGGTCGCGGATGTCTTCACCGCGCAAGCAGTCGTATTCGTTGTCGACGATCAGAATGTTTTGCACGCCGGCGAATAACTGCTGCAGGCGATCAGTGGCGATGTAGATGTCTCCGGGCTTGGCGAGGTAGGGTTTGCCATCGCCGGTGTCGACCACCATTACAAAGTTAGTATCGCGTAGGGCCGAACGGAGCTTTTCCTTTTGGCTGGCCGAGTCTGTGTTAAAAGCATTACGGATACGCTCGATGTCGGCAGCGTAAGCATCGTCGCCTACATCCACAGGTGCCTGCTGGTACTTCGGCAGGAGGTTCCAGATCACATCGTCCACCGGGTCGGGCTCGGTAATGCCTAGCGAACTCAGAAACAGGCGCGTCTCGGGAGTCGCGCATACCGCGTGGCGCATTGTCGGGAAGCTGGTAGCAATGACGCTGGGCAAGAATGCCTTCGCTTTCCCGTCCTCGCGGGCGACAACGTGGCTGCCATCATCAAGGCGGATTAGCGGAACGGTGTCGAGGTGGCGTCGCAGAGCCTTCTCCTGCCCGCTCAGGAATTCGTACAGCCGCGATATCCACTCATCAGGTTGAGCCTCAAGGAATGACTTACTTAGGCTCGGCACCAGCTTTATCGGTGTGATCTCGTCGATGTCGAGTTCGCGCATCAGGTACTGGCGAATCTCGGGCGCCTTGTCCTGAGTGATGTCGCCAGACAACCAAGCTGCGACCTCCGAGTTGAACAGTGCCGCAACCTGCTCTGGGCTGAACAGCTCGCGCAACTCTTGTGTACGCGCCAGCTTGGCCTGATCGGCGCTAATATGCCCGCCGTCGAAGGTCGGAAGCAGCGCTTCCTTCTGAAATGCCTGCAGGACGGCATCGAACATCGGCGCGAACCGCGAATCTTGTGGGAACTTCTCGCGGTCAAGTGGAAGGCACCGAAGTGCCGATACATCCAGCATCGCCTTGTCCCGCATCCAGCGCATCGCCTCCACCAGCAAGCTGGACGTTTCCTTGACCAGATGCTGGTTCCACGGCTCGCCAGGCGGAATGTTGTCGCGGCTGGGCGTGGTGCGGTACGGCCCCTGCACGAGGAAGCCAAGGTGGCTTTCAACCACGGTCGGGAAGAACACAACCAATGGTGATTTGGCCAGTGGCTGCACTGCCCAGCGGCCGGGAGCGTCCTTCACTGCTGTCAGCGAGAAGGCGATTTCTACTCGTCCGATCTTTTGCTGTTCAGCAGAAAACACGTCGCGATGGAACACCAGCCAGTTCTGATCGACTTCGGGGCGATCATCCTCGTTACCAATCACTGTGATGCGCTGAACATTGGCCCCAAGCGTTTCCGGGCTGTTACGCAAGTAGAACCCGGAAGCGCCGCCTTCGACGCTCCAGTTGATTTCGTCGATGTGACGTAGGAAGAGCAGCGCGCCTGGTCCTAAGTGGCGAAACCCTGCCGTGATGTCCTGGGCTGCGCTAGTGTCCTCTGGTTTCAGGGGCAATATGATCTGAGTTTCATCCGCCGCGCGCACCAAACGCGCCATTCGCTTGGGAAAGACGTAGTTCTCAATGGCGAAGTCCTCATCGCCAGAGTGAATCTCCGGAAGATCGGTGACGGTGTAGACCGACTTGAAGCCAAGGCCGAAGCGGCCAATCGAGGACTCGTTCTTGGTGCTTTCGGCAATGTCGCAGACGCTTCGGACGTCTGCCTCGTCGAAGGGCTTGCCGAAGTGTGAGAGCGTCAGGCGGGTCGAGTCTAGAGTGAAGGCAACCTTGCGCGACCCGTGCCAGTCCCCGCGCCTGCCGAGGGCGTCCTCGGCGTTTTGCAGCAATTCAAAGATGAAGTGTGTGCGGTCGTCGTACAGCCCGGCAGCCAGCTTCCCTGACTTTTGAGCGCCCTTGGTACCGTAGCTCTCCCGGTTTTCCTCGCAAATTGCCTCGTAGTTCGATGACACCGCTCTTCCCTCTCGGTCAGGCATCTTTCCGATGCCAAGTTTGCTCAAGTCTGCACAATCTGGAAATAAAATGACAAGATGTCGCAGTAAACTAAACACTTTGCAAATGAAATGGGAAAGCCGATGAGCGACCAGCCAGACGAGATCCTCACGATTGACGAGGTTGCTGCCTTTTTGAAGGCAGGTAAGCGCACGGTCTATCGGCTGGCCGCCAGTGGTAAGCTCCCGGCCTTCAAGCTTGGTGGCACTTGGCGCTTTCGGCGCAGCGATCTGGACAAGTGGATAGTCAGCCGCATCGGCAAAGCGACAGTGGATTATGACGAGGGGGCTGAATGACCTCCAACGCCAACGCCCTCCAGTCCAAGGCCAATCCCCAGCAGCTTGAAGCCATTCTGGCAACCGAAGGCCCGGTGCTCATCATTGCCGGTCCCGGGTCGGGCAAGACCTTCACGCTGGTAGAGCGCATTGTTTATCTCATCACACACAAGGGGATCGCCCCCGAGTCGCTGTTGGTCGTCACCTTCACCGACAAGGCCGCGCGCGAGCTCACTACCCGCATATCCAATCGGCTGGCCGAACTGAACATCCAGTTCAACCTGAACGAGATGTACCTCGGCACCTTCCACTCCATCTGCCTACGGCTCTTGGAGGACTACCGCGAGTTCACGCGGCTCAAGCGCAGCTTCACCCTGTTCGACCAGTTCGATCAGCAGTACTTCCTCTACCAGCACATCAAAGATTTCCGCGAGCTGCCAGACGCCCAGCTTGTCATGGGCCATGACCAGACGGGCCGCTGGGCGCAGTCGGAGAACTTGCTCAAGTGGCTCAACAAGGTCAGCGAGGAGGCGCTCGACGCAGCTACGCTGGCGGTGGCACCGGAATTGGAAATTCGCGCCCTGGCTACCTGTTTTGCCAAGTACCACAAGCTGCTCAATGAGCACAATTCGCTGGACTTTTCCGGCATCCAGTACGAGGCCCTGCAACTGCTGGAGACGCGCCCCGAGGTGCTGGCTCAACTGCGCGACAAGCTCACTCACCTGATGGTGGATGAGTACCAGGACACCAACACCATTCAGGAACGCATCCTTCTGCTGCTCACGGGCGAGCGTCGCAATCTGTGCGTGGTGGGTGACGACGACCAGGGCTTGTACCGCTTTCGCGGGGCCACAATCCGCAACATTCTGGAGTTCCCGGCGCTGTTCAAAGACGGCCAGTGCAAGCAGGTCAAGCTCACCGTCAACTACCGCTCCCACCCGGACATCATCCGTTTTTACAACGAGTGGATGAAGGAGCAGGTTTGGGACGACGGCACTCGGGCGTTCCGCTTCGCCAAGCAGATCGTCCCGCGAGAGGATGACTTCCCCGATCAGCCTACGGCGGTGCGATTGACAGCCAGTGACGACAACGGCGACACCATCAACTGGCACGCCGAGGTACTGGCCTTCCTCAACAGGTTGAAGAACTCCGGCCAACTCTCGGACTGGAATCAGGTCGCCTTTCTGTTCCGCTCGGTCAAGAACGACAAGGTGGTGGCAATGGCACGCTTCCTTGAAGCCCAGGGCGTACCCGTATTCTCGCCCCGCTCAAATATGTTCTTCGAACGCGAGGAAATCCGCCTGATGATTGGCGCGCTGATCTTCCTGTTCCCGCAGTTCCCCAAGGTGCGGGTTTGGGCCGAAGGCGTCACTATGCCCATCTGGGACTACTACGACCACCAGTGCTTCAAGCCCTTCATCGACGAGCTGCGCAAGCCGGAGAACAAGGCGATGCTGGACTGGGCGCGCCCGCTGGCCAAGCGCCACGCCATGCTCACGCAGAACACCGACTACGCTTTCTCTGGCCTGTTCTACCAGTTGCTGCAGTTCCCGCTGTTCTCTCGTTTCCTTAGTAAGGAGGCCGTCCAAGGCGCGGACAAAGGGCGTGCCGCCCGCAACCTAGGCACCTTCTCCAAATTGCTCACCAAGTTCGAGTACCTGCACTTTGTCAGCGTGCTCAACCCCGAGTGGCTGGAAAAGAACCTGCGCGACCTGTTCAACCAGTTCCTGCGCTTTCTGCAGGATGGCGGCATCGGCGAGTACGAGGACGAGGCCGAGTACGCACCCAAGGGCTGCGTCTCGTTCCTGACCATCCACCAGTCCAAGGGCCTGGAATTTCCGGTGGTGGTGTGCGGCTCGCTGGAGGCGGTGCCGCGCAAGCAATACAGCGCGCTCGATGTGCTGCTGGAAGATGGCGGCTATCTTTCCAAAGAACGCTTCGAGCCGCTCGACGACATCAAGAGCTTCGACTTCTGGCGGCTGTTCTACACGGCCTTCTCGCGTGCCCAGAACCTGTTGGTGCTGGCCGCGCAAGAAAAACAGGGGCGCGGCAAGTCGCCGTCCAAATACTTCGAGCGGCTGTTTTACGAGCTGCCCAGTTGGCGTGATGTTGATCTGTCGGCGCTGACCTTCGAGGCCGTCAGGCAGATAAACCTCAAGCGCGAATACTCCTTCACCTCGCACATCACCGTGTTCGAGAACTGCGCTGAGCAGTACCGTTTCTTCAAAGAGCTCGAGTTCACGCCCATCCGCGAAAGCCCGATGCTGTTCGGTACGCTAGTGCACCAAACCATCGAGGACATCCATAAAACCGTGTTGCGCGGTGAGGAAGGCAGCCTTTCCTCTGACGCCATCAAGGGCTGGTTTTCGATCAACTACGCCATGCTCTCCAAAAAGGAGCGCGTATATCTCGCGCCTTCCTCGCAACAGGCGGCGCTACTGCACGTGCTGCGTTACTACGAGCGTGAGAACGGCAACTGGGATCGCATCAAGGAGGCTGAGGTCGAGATATCGCTTATCAAGGATCAGTACATCTTGAAAGGCAGCGTCGACCTGATCCGGGGTGAGCACGACACAGTCGAGATCATTGACTTCAAGTCGGAGAAGAAGCCCAACATGGAGAAGGATAGGGATCGCCTGCGCCAGTACCAGCATCAGTTGGAGGTGTACGCCCACTTGGTGGAAGAGCGCACCGGCCAGAAGGTCAGCCGGATGCATCTGTACTACACCGGCGAAGACGGCGGTAATCCTTATGTCTCCTTCACCAAGGACGAGCGCGCCATCGGCAAGACCATCGCGCGCTTCGACGATATTGTCGCGCGCATCGAGCGGCAGGACTACGCCATCGCCGCACGCCCGGCCAAGCTGTGCCAGAGCTGCGACATGCGCGCCTACTGCGACAACAAGAATTGGAAATTCAGGAAAAACGACGAATGAGCACAACCATATCCACGCAGGAAAGTTTGCAACTGGCCATGCTCGATGGCGGCACCACCAACGTGGAGAAGTACGAGTTCGAGCCCATCAAGGGCTACCCCATGCTCAATTGGCGCGGCAAGCGCCCATTCACCTCGACTCAGTATTACCCGGCGCAGTTGAAGGAGGTCCACGGCGAGGAAGTGGGCGGCTGGCGCAATAAGATTTTCTGGGGAGACAACCTCCAGGTTATCAGTCATTTACTGAAGGAGTTCAGGGGAAAGGTGGATCTCATCTACATCGATCCTCCGTTTGATTCCCGCGTTGACTACAATAAAACTATCTCACTTAAGGGTAAGCGAGTTGATTCTGGCGTATCTGCTTTTGAGGAAAAGCAGTATCGTGACATTTGGTTAAATGATGACTATTTGCAATTCATGTATGAGCGGTTGGTTATCCTGCGCGAATTGTTAGCTGAAGGTGGAACAATCTGGCTGCATTGCGACGTGCATAAGAGCCACCACCTTCGATGCTTGCTTGATGAGGTATTTGGCTCCGACCGATTTGTATCTGAGATTATCTGGAAACGAGCTGCTGCCCGAGGCAACGTTAAGATGGGGCTCAGCACCGCACATGACACAATTTATTGCTATGCCAAAGGTGCGGCGACCAACTGGGCTCCACCTCGTCTTGAATACTCCGAGGAGTATGTTGCAAGGTTCAATCAGGATGACGGCGATGGCCGCAAGTACACCCTCGACAATATGAACAACCCTAATCCGGACCGTCCAAATCTTCGGTATGAGTGGAACGGAGTAACTCGAGTTTGGCGGGTCACTAAGGAGAAAATGCAAGCACTTCATGACGCAGGGTTGCTTGCATACACCTCGTCAGGGGTTGCTCGCTACAAGCGATATTTGCATGAGCTGGAAGGTCAGCCATTGACTACGGTTTGGGATGACATTCAGCCTGTTAATTCACAAGCACTGGAACGAGAAAACTATCCAACGCAGAAGCCTGAGGCTCTTATCCGAAGAATTATAGAAACCGGCTGCCTAGAAGGTGGGCTGGTTCTAGATGCGTTTATGGGCTCGGGCACAACACAGGCTGCATCGATGAAAATCGGGCGGCGATTTATCGGAGCAGACATCAATCTTGGTGCTATACAAACGGCAGTTCAAAGATTGTTGAAAGTTACGTCGGGAGTAAAAGGAGGTGCAGGTTTTGAGATACTTAATGTCAATCACTACGATATCTTCCGTAATCCGGTTCAGGCCAAGGAACTGCTGATCGAGGCTCTGGAAGTACAGAAGCTGGAATTCAGCACTGTGTTCGACGGTGAGAAGGATGGGCGCATGGTCAAGATTATGCCCGTTAACCGCATCGCCACGCGCGCCGACCTGAACGAGCTGATCGCAGGCTTCGATTACAAGGCATGGGAACGCAAGCAGAACGAGTCCCCAAACCGTCCGGTCGAGAAGATTACCCTCGTCTGCATGGGCCACGAGCCGGACTTGTCGGCGCAACTGGAGCTGGCTGCCAAGCCCTTCAAGGTCGACGTGGAAGTGGTGGACATCCTGCGCGATAAAGCCGATTTGGAGTTCAAGCGTGACTCGCAGGCCAAGGTGTCCATCACCAAGGGCGAGCTGGTTGTCGAGCGCTTCTACCCAATGAACCTTCTGCAGAAGCTCTCACTGCAGAAAGAGTCAGTCGAGGACTGGAAGGAGCTGGTCGAATCCGTCCTGATCGACTGGAACTACGACGGCGCGGTGCTGCAACCGACAGTGGTAGATATCCCCAGCAAGAACGAGATGGTCAATGGCGCGTACAAGGTGCCCGAGGACGCGGGCACCATCCGCGTGAAGATCACCGATCTACTCTCGGAGTCGTGGGAAGGGAGCGTAAGCAATGGCGACTAAACGCACAGCCAAAGCAGTGAGCGCGTCGCTTGACTTCGCCTTCTTCCAGTTCCTCTGGCAGTTCTACCAGGCTAACCGAGGGACGATCCGCCAGAGCTATAAGGAGCTCACCCGCAAGTTCCTTGACTTCAACAACCCGGAGAAGAATCCCAGGGCCTTCCTGCGCCAGCCCCAGTATGAAGCACTGGAAACTTACGTCTTCCTCAAGGAATTCCTCGGTAATGCTAAGGTTGAGGAAATCTTCAAACAGTGGTTCGAAAAACAAGGTCGTTTTGCGGATCGCGCCGAAGGTGGTGTGGTTTCTGGCAGTGCAGGCCAGGTGGGCCTGTTCGACAAAATTACCCAGGATCAGTACAAGTCCGTGTTCGCGGCAATGCGCAAAAACTCCCGCGCCTACCCGAACTACATCTTCGCTCTGACGATGGGCACCGGTAAAACTATCCTGATGGCGACCTGCATCTTCTACGAGTTCCTGCTTGGTAACAAATTCGAGAAGGACGCGCGGTACTGCCATAACGCGCTGGTGTTCGCGCCGGATAAGACGGTGTTGCAATCGCTGAAGGAAATCGAGTCCTTTGACCTGACCCGTGTGGTGCCGCCGGAGTACGTCAACTTTCTGAACACACACCTGCGCTTTCACTTCCTCGAAGAAGCGGGCACCTCGCTGGATACGCTGGATCGCTCGCGCTTCAACATCATCGTCTCCAACACGCAGAAGATCATTCTCAAGCGTAAGCACAAGGAAAAAACCTCTGTCGATAAGCTGTTTGGCGCCACCGGCGAAGCGCTATCTGCCACCGGTGTCTATGCCGATGCCGCCGACCTCTACAACTTCGACCAGCCGGAAGAAGAAGGCGAGCTGACCACCAACCAGCGTTTCGAAAAGCTGCGCCGTCTGGAGCAACTTGGCATCTACGTTGACGAGGCCCACCACGCGTTCGGCAAGACGCTGGCCAAGGACATGGGCGTCGGCGCGAAGGAAACGGACACCAGCCTGCGCACCACCATAGACATCCTGGCAGCCAGTCTGAACGCGGCGGGCACGCGGGTTGTGGCCTGCTACAACTACACAGGTACGCCCTACGTGGGGCGCGAAGTGCTGCCTGAGGTTGTCTACGCCTATGGCCTGAAGGAAGCCGTCGACAAAGGTTTCCTCAAGAAGGTCACGCTGCACGGTTACGCCAATACTCGTACCAACGAGTTTGTCGACATCGCCATCGAGAACTTCCTGAAGGAGTCTGGAGATCTGCGTCCGGAAGGCTTGCTCCCCAAGCTGGCATTCTTCGCAGCCACCGTGGAGGAACTGACTGAAGAGCTGAAGCCCGCCGTCGAGCGTGCGCTCCTCAAGTATGGCATCCCAATCTCGCGCATCTTGGTCAACGTGGGTGATAGCAAAATTACCACCAACGACGACATCCGCGAGTTCAATCGACTGGACACTGAAAGCTCGGAAAAACAGTTCATCCTTCTGGTCAACAAAGGCCGTGAAGGCTGGAACTGCCGTTCGCTTTTCGGGGTTGGTCTGTTCCGTGAGCCTAAGTCTAAGGTGTTCGTGCTGCAGGCCACTATGCGCTGCTTACGTGCTATCGGCGAGGCCCAGCACACCGGTCACGTCTTCCTCTCGGACGACAACCTCAACACGCTCAACGACGAGCTGCAGCAGAACTTCCGCATTAGCGCTGATGAGCTGCAAAAGGTCGCCAAGGATAAAGAGCGAGTTGAAGTCCGCGTGATCGAGCCCCCGGTCAAGATCAAACTGGTTCGCGTGCGCAAGCTCTACCAGATGCGTGAGAAGGCAGTTGTGTCCGGCCAGAAGCTGGGCCTCGACCGCACCGATAAGGAAAACTGGAATACGCTGGTCGAGAAGTACCGCCTGATCGAAACGCAGCAAGACGGCTTGACCGCTGCCGACGCGGCGCGTGCCTTCGGTAGTCGAACTTTCGACCTGACCTTGCGCCGGGAAAAGCGTGCGTTTTCCCAGCTATCGCTGGTGGCCGAGGTGTCCCGCTATCTGAACCGAAGCCCCTTGGAGATCGAGGAGCTGCTCAACGCGACCAGCGAAGGCACCGAAGAACTGGTGGCCATAACCAACGAGTTCAACGAGCTGCTCTACGACGAGATCATTCCACGCCTGTTCCGTTTGCTGTTTGATCTTGACGAGTATGAGAAGAAGGACGAATACGAGGTCGATCTGATCAAGATGCCTGCCAACGGCTACTACGAGGTGTCGGCGGCCAAGGACAAGATCGTGCGGATGCACGATGCACAGATCAAGGACGAGGAGCGCGCCAAGAGTTTCCACCTCGACACCTACTGCTTCGACTCCGGCTCGGAGAATTGGCTGTTCAGGGATCTGCTGCGCGAGCAGCGGGTGAAGAAGATCTACTTCACCGGGATGCTGACCCACGGCCAGTCCGACTTCTTCATCCAGTACATCGACCCAGATTCGCGCACCGTGCGTAGCTACTACCCCGACTTCATCTTTCAGCGTGAAGAGCCGGATGGCAGCCTGAAGTACGTCATTGTCGAGGTGAAAGCCGACAACCAGATCGAAGATGCCGTGGTGCAGGCCAAAAAGGACTTCGCCCAGCAGATCGCCGTGGCCAGTGGGATGGAGTACCGTATCCTTAAGTCGTCGGATGCTGACAAGAGGCATTTTCGAGTGTTGCTTTAATGCGGAGGGTTGCATTAGGAGGTGGAGTTGGTGTCTCAACTTCCTGAGCCCCCAAAACCTACTTATGCCGGACGCGCAGGTCGGGCGTTTGACGATGTCTCTTCGGTTCGTAACCGGATCGCGATTCATCTGTCCAAGATGAATCACGGTCCTGGTGCCAGTGACATTTGATTGGCCCAGATGCATGCTAGCCAAGCCGACGAGGGCTTTCAACGCCACTCCATTGCAGTCCGGTCGGATGAGGCAATCTTCCGTTAAATTAGCCTTAATCTAGGAGAACTCTTCTTAACTATAGTGTCAGTAGTTAAATTTCCAGAGATCACTGACAATCTCGTAAGCTGGAAAGTTAAGGCATTAATCTCATCTATATTTAGACTCAGGCTTTCCGCAATTTCACGGCGGCCTTGTTTTCGACTATGTAAAACGTCTAACACCTTAGTGAGTAGTTGCGATGTCTCCCGCTCCATCGACTCTGGTTCATTAGTCCTATATCCACTTTTGGCGATATCTATGCAGAGGCTGCGGTAATTCCATTCACTTACCAATCCCAATGAGTTAAAACGGTATGCCATAGCCGCAAGTGACACACCAAAGTAATGTTTGAGCTTCATTAGGTGCTTAATCGTGTAAGTAGGTGGCTGATTAGCAGCCACACTTTCTGCAGGCATTAGGAAGGCTGCAGCAAATGCATCAGCCTGTCGCTCCATTTCAGGTCCGTGAGCTTCGCCGTGCTGCATGGTGTAAACGTCGCGCACCAGATGGCCTAGCTCGTGCGCTGCGTCAAAGCGACTCCGCTCCGCAGACTTGATAGTGTTAAGGAAAACGAATGGTTTCCCTTCGTACCACGTACAAAAAGCATCCACCTCTCGGGTTTCCTCGGCCAGCGAAAAAACACGAACGCCTTTCGACTCAAGCAGGTGAATCATATTGGGAATTGGTGCATTGCCTAGCCCCCATATACGGCGGAGTGTGGCGGCTGCCTCCTCAGGTCCTAAATCGCTTAGGTCGGGTAACTCTGCCGAAGGTAGACTAAATCTTTCCTCTATCCAATGGTTAACTCTGAACGCGATGGCACCTGCCGCAAATGTGCAAGCTTTCAATGAGTCGGTCATTTTTGAAAGTTTACGAAAACTTACCGAATGCTCCTTCAGCTCTGGCATATCTTCATCAATGAAGAAAAATTGCTGAGGGAAGTTTAGCAGTTTTGCAATTTTTTCCAAGGTCGCTGGGTCAGGATAAAATGCCCCAGTTTCGTAATTCTGCAGGCTACGACTAGTGATGTTTAACGCCTTGGCCAGCTGAGCTTTAGTGAAGCGTCTTCTCACCCTGGCAAATGTGATTTGCTTGGGATTTATTTCGGGCATGACAACATTACTCAAATGTACCAAGTTTAGGCTCTACTTCCACCAAAATCTGAGGGTTTGATTTATCTTCGCGAATGGTGAAATTGTCAGGATTGTTAGAAACGCTTCCCAAGAGTAATCGGATACCCCAGTTGGTAATTTTTTTATTACCAAAGCCGGTCGGCAAGGATAGCTCATAACGAACTTCCTTAAGGACTTTGTCGTAGTGATAAAGCAGTGCCCAGACTTGGGTTCCGCTCTGGTGCTCTTTGGCAAATTGGAAGGAACCACCATTGAACAGCTCTAATTGACGATTTGTTTGAGCAAAACCCTCAGCAACCGCTCCTTTCTCGGCCTGGTTCGTGGGGTCATCAACGCCATTCTTACCAGTCTCGCTGTTGCCAGTCATAACCACGATGGAAACGCTGCGATCAGGCGAGGTAATGAATGGGCAGTTCTGCTGTTCATGAATATGCCAGTGAGCTCTCGCCATTAAAGTGCGCAGGTCCTGAACAGTTTTCAACCATTGTTGAACACCAGCCGCAGTCGGCGCGGACGCACGATTGGTCTCGTTGCGTCCTCGGACGCCGCCCGTAATGGCGTCGCGGAGGATGAGTGGGACTAGGTCAGGGTGCAGCCCCCGTAACCTGGCTTCCACTTCTGCGGGATCATCAATGATCGTAGCTCGTCGAGTTAAAGCGTTTGAGGCCGTCAGTTCAAATTTGCTCATCGCCGTACCTTACCTTTTCCGGAAACCACACCTCATGTTGAGGTATATAAAGCGGAAAAACAAGTGCCCGATTGAGATTGGCTTTAAGCCGTCTATCTGGTTTAGGAGTCAGGCAGAGTTCCCTCCGGTGTACTTGGTAGTTCGCTCACGGCTATTTGCTGGCTTGAACCATCGTCCGCTTTCGGACCAGGCGGTGTAAAAAGCTCTCGCGCCGGCTCGAGTAATCAAGAAACGATCCCAAAACGCGCCTCTACGTGAATTTCTGGCCTGTGGACCTGCGCGTTTTCTCAGAACCCACGTAGAAGCGCGTACTGAAATTTTCGTTCGACGCTTTTCTCGCCCACAGGGGCAGAAACGGAAGCTTAAGGCCGCAGAACAGCCCAAAGCTGGCCGTGGGCACACCGCCAACGACTCCCTAATCGATGTGCCGGTCAGTCACGGCTCGGTGTCTGTCGTGTCCTAGGCCCAGGTCAACTGACTTTTACTCACCGTCGAAACGGTGCACCCGGTGAACCGCAGTCGCATCGAAGTCATTCAGCCGTTAGGTGCAGCACGTCTTTCAACTCGATGAGCTAGATGCGTGTTTGGATCGGTGGATGTAGGGTTAAATAGGTGGTCATCTATGTTTCTACGTAAAGCACTAAATTAAAAATCGATCCGCTAATCCAGTCCGCCGCAGGTAATATAAAATGTAACAGCCAAAAAAAAGTGGAGTCCACTGCGACCTCAAGTCGCAGTGAATTGAATTAAATATTTACTTGCCGTTTGGCCGACGCCCTTGTGTACACCGGCTCTCCCATTCTTCAAGTTGACCATTAATAATCAGGGCCTCTTCCCCCGCATCCTTGCGATATGCTTTAGCCCAGTCGTCCACGCATTGGTCGACACCTGAATTTGTTGAGCTGGAGGCGGATATCTTAGCCGGCGCGACTGCCCCACCGTTTTCCGGCCCTGTTCCCTTGAGGTATGCAACCACTCTCCCGTCTGCGGCATTACCTAGATAGTAGCCCCGGTGTATTACCACGGGCGTTGAATCCATCTGCTGAATTTGTCCTGCGTATTCATCAGTTGAATTCCAGAGTCCGCTTGCGTTTTGAATCTCAAAGTCGCACACGCCTTGGCGGCATATAACGGTTGCGCGACTGTCCAGAAGTTTCGTGCTGCCGTCATCCATCTTGTAAGGCAGGCGAGATGGAACGTCTGCCACCGTACAGTCCAACCAGTTTTTATTGCGTTGGCTGACTGGGCAATCTTGTACTTCGTTCAATTGCCAGGAATAAGCCGCTGTGGCGCCAAATAAAATTCCGAGTAGTATCACAGCCGAAAACCATTGTTTGAGTATCATCACGCACTCACTATAAGTATAGTTCAGGATTATTTGGATTGACGAGGCCGAAACTCATGCTGTTAGGGCATGCAAATGGTGGCTGCAATCTACACGTGCAGAAAATTGCCCTCTAGGCTTGATCGGTAATTCGCTCAACACATTCATCGTAATATTTTAAGATGAAACGCTGGGCCGCGAAATTTTTTTTAAAGCAGTCTAAAACTGCATGTCGAATGTGGTGTTTTGCGCTGATGAATTGTCTTGCGCATTTAGTGCATTTATATCGATCTTCAGTATCTAAAATTGGGGTGGATAGGCTGTTGCATCTGTCGCAGGAAAGCGATTTTCGTTTAAGCAGATTAATTAAAATTAATTTTGAAGGCTCCATTTTACGACTTTGCGCTATTGGGTCGATAGCAAAAAAATTCTTTATACGTTGGAACATACTTAGCTCAGGGTCTATGGTTTGCCTGAAATACTCTCCAAGTCCATCGGAGCTTTTTTCGAATGCCTGTTTAGTCAGTGCACTTACAGTTTCTCCCATGAGTACCTCCAAATTCTCCATGTCGCTTTCTGAAAAGAATTCCGGGGATAACTTAACCGCATGGCTTACTTTGGTCAGCGCATTAGCTGTCTCCGGGTTAAGGATGTGTTGTATAGATTCGATTTTAGCGTTCAGGTCAGGTCCCGAAGCCCCAAGCTCAATAAGCAGCGACTCTGCTTCCTCAAGCCGTTTCAAAATGTAGGAAAACATTTTACGCCCTTATCAGATCGAGGTTTTGGAGCAAGAGCGGCTGACACACGCCAGAAAGTGTCGAGCGATGCTCTGCTGCGTATCTATCCCCCTAATACGCTCACCTATTCTGTCGCAGAAGCACTGGTAGTGGCCGTTCATTTCCTGCATGAAAAATCCCTTTGTGTACCTCGGGTATAAATGGCTGGAAAGCAACCTAGAAGGTTGATTCTCAACCTGATGAGTTCTTCATGTCAATGAGGTGATGCCCAACCATTTAGGTCGGATTGGGAGGGCGTCGTGACAGAGATCCATCAGCAGCACCTAGCAGGCCGGGTAGGGCGTGCCATTTCTAAGCAGCGCATACGTTGCGGACTGACTCAGGAGGAGGTCGCCGAGCGGCTGGGCGTGGGCAATGAAGCGGTTTCGCGTATCGAGCGAGGCGTGGTGATTCCCAACATTTCGCGTCTGATGGAGTTTGCGACAATCTTTAATTGTGAGGCGGCAGAACTGTTGAACGAGGCGAGCTCACGCCCGGACGATCAGGCAATCCGTATTAGTCAGTTGTTGAAACCACTGAGTCAGGAGGATCGGCAGTTGATCGTGGACCTGGTTGAACACCTGACGAAACGGCTAGGGAAAGCTTGATCGCTGGGGCGACTAGTTTAGCTCTGTGCTTTCAGGCACCAGCGTTCTGATCGAACTTGGCACCGCAGCGTAAGCAGAGATAGTCATAGTGGCCGAACTGATATCTCTGCACATCCCTAAAGGCTGCCATGGCGGTGTAGCCAGATGTCGGACTGGAAACGCTCTCACCGATCAGGTCGAGCAATTGCATGAGCAGGCTTTCGTGTTTGATTTCCGAGTCGATTCCTGAATCTTGGATGCATATCTGGCGAACGCCGAGCAGAAAGTCATCAATGGTTCCGATGAGCATGACGGCTGTGTTGGCGGCCTCCTTGGACAGTACAGCCTTTGACTCGCAGATCAGGCAGCGTAGGGGCGTGGTGTAGCTCCGTAAAAGAGTTAACCACTGAAATCATGTGTTGCATGAGGGAGGCATGAGCCTCCCTCTATGCTGTGAACTCCTCAGGCCACCAGTTGCAGGGCGGTGTTAAGCGCTCGTTGTTTGATGGCGGCACCTTGGCCGAACCATGCTGTGTCCATCCGGTACTCGCTGCTGCGAGCACGGCGTTCGTGATCGACATACTCGGTGACCGCGTTGAGCAAGCCCCAGGCGGTGCCTTTGGCTGCTTCCAGTTCAGCCCCTCGGCCATGCCCTTCATACATGCTCAGCACCTTGGTCAAGGCTCTTTCGTTTGAGATGCCGGAGCGTGCGGGGTTAGCCGCCAGGGCTTCACACAGGACGCTACGCAGGTAGTTCTTGGCTTCATGGGTTTTGACGGGGCGGGCGGCGAGCGTGCGCATGCGATACATGAAGTCATCCCACTGAGAAATGGTAATGCCCAACTGCTGTTTAACGGCGCGTGGGTCGAAGCGCGTGCTGTGCGGAACTTTGATCGCTTGGCTGTCCCCATTGACCGCAATGGTCAGAGTGTTATTGCAGACGACGCGGATTGTTGTCGGCGTCGCGGTAGTGGCCAACGTGCCGTCGCACGAAGTCGCCAACAGCAAATAGCCATTGACCACGTCATTGCCCTTGAGAGCGGCTGATTGCCCAGTCCGCGCCAGTGCCCAGAGCTTGCGTCCGCCTTTCAGCACCCCAGCAGTTTCCAGCTCATAACCCGAGCGTTCGGTCAGGTCCCGATAGAACTCCAGGACATCACGGGGCTGCACCACCTGATAGCGTTGCGAGACTACGGATAACGCAGCTTTTGTATCTGAGCGATACAGCACCTTTTGTTCGGGAAAGGTATGGATGGTGCCTAGATGGCTGGCGGCGTCAGCCATGAAATGTACCGGCGATTCTTGGATCTGCCAGTTCATGCCAGCTTCTTGCTGCCAGACTTCCAGTGGTTGTTTGGGTGAGAGCTGACTTCCCAGGCCATGCCAAGGAGTAGCGCCAACGTAAGCCATTTGTTCGATGAGGTGTGCCATGGAGAGCTTCCTTTTCATTCGCGCACGACGAAGCCGCTGAGTGTTCAGCAGGGATCGGCCGGCGTGCTTGGTTGGATAGGCGAGGGGTAGTGATGGATCAGGCGTAAAAATGCAATTACATCAAACGAGGTAGGTTCGCTGTAACCGAGAGATCAAGCGTGATGACGTCCGCTGAACGACAATCCACAGTCGAGACAACGGTAGTTGTCCAAAACTCGCTCATCGATGACCTCACCTAGTTTTGCACCTGCGATACATCCGGTTGCGGCACCGGCTAAACCACCGAGAATGGCACCTGCCATCCCACTAATAGCGACCCCAGGAGGTCCCGCGATGACACCGATAACAGCGCCAACCTCGGCCCCGGCCATGGCTCCGGTGACCCCCTGGGCGGCACCACCCACAGTGCCAATGAGTGCACCGATTTTCCTTGCGGTATCTTTGGTTGAGATTGAGGTGGAACGGCAGCGGGGACACTGAGTGATCATGAGAGGTTTCCTATAAACGGATGGTCAAGAAGAAGTCATTGCACAGGCATAGAGCGCTACCAAGCAGATCGCGTAGGCGATCAGCTTGAGTGGTGTACTGCTGAATCCTGAGGGCTTACGGTGGATGCAGGGTCGTAATGTGTGACTGAGATTTTTTTGAGTCGAACGCATCAGATAGGTTGAGACCGTCACAACCCCTGGCCATCGTCTTCGACAACTACAGTGAGGAGCATCCAGGGAGGGCGTTGAAATACGGTGTTGCCGCTGACCGAAAACTGACCCAGTAGAGGCTGTTCTGCCGACTGAAAACTGACCCAGGTGTTCAACTGCTTCTGCTCACTTTTTGAGCAGGAGAACACAGGGTGATCAGCATGGAAATGTTGGGAAAAATCCGGCGGATGTACTTCCGCGACAAGCTCTCGCTGCATCAGATAGCCAAGCGTACCGGGCTGTCGAGAAACACCATCCGAAAATGGGTCAGAGCGCCCGAAGCCACTCAGCCAGCGTACCAACGGTGCGCAACCTTCAATAAGCTCAGCCCTTTTCACGAGACCCTGGAGCAGGCGCTCAAGGCCGATTCGTTCCGGCCAAGACACAACCGCAGGAGCGCCAAAGCGCTTTTCGAGCAGATCAAGGCCGAGGGTTACGACGGCGGCTACAGCCAGCTCACGGCGTTTGTCCGCTCTTGGCGAGGGGAGCAAGGCAAGTCTTTACGCGCTTTTGTACCGCTGACGTTTGCTCTCGGTGAGGCCTTTCAATTTGACTGGAGCGAAGAAGGTCTGCTGATCGGTGGTCTTTTTCGACGTGTCCAGGTCTCCCACATGAAGCTGTGCGCCAGCCGCGCATTCTGGTTGGTTGCGTACCCCAGCCAAGGCCACGAGATGCTATTTGATGCCCATACGCGCTCGTTTGGAGCGTTGGGTGGCGTGCCACGTCGCGGCATCTACGACAACATGAAAACGGCTGTCGACAAGGTCAACAAAGGTAAAGGCCGCACGGTCAACGCCCGGTTTTCCGTGATGTGCGCGCACTATCTGTTCGATCCGGACTTCTGCAACGTGGCCTCTGGCTGGGAGAAAGGCATCGTCGAAAAGAACGTGCAGGACAGCCGGAGGCGAATCTGGCTCGATGCTCAAAATTGCATGTTCCATACCTTTGAGGAGCTGAATGTCTGGCTCGGCCAACGTTGCCGGTCGCTCTGGAGCGAACTGGTGCATCCGCAGTACAACGGGCTGACGGTGGCCGAGGTCTTGGAGCTGGAGCAGGTCGAAATGATGCCAATGCCGACGGTATTTGATGGCTACGTCGAGCGTACCGTGCGGGTCTCCAGCACCTGTCTGATCAGCGTGGCGCGAAATCGCTATTCAGTGCCATGTGAGAGAGTCGGCCAGTGGGTCAGCAGCCGTTTGTACCCTTCGCGGATCGTGGTCATTGCCGACGAAACGGTGATCGCCAGTCACGAGCGCCTCTTTGATCGAGATCAGGTCAGTTTTGACTGGCAGCACTACATCCCACTCATCGAACGCAAGCCTGGTGCATTGCGCAACGGCGCGCCATTTGCTGATTTGCCAAAACCGTTACGGCTTCTCAAACGAGGACTGAGGCGTCACACCAACGGTGATCGAATCATGATGCAGGTACTGGCTGCTGTGCCAATTGCGGGTCTCGAACCAGTGCTGGTGGCGGTGGAGCTGGTACTTGAATCGGGAAGTCTGAGCGCCGATCACATCCTCAATGTCGTTGCCCGCCTGACCTCCACCACACCACCTCCCTGTGTAGAAACCAGCCTGCAACTCAAGGTCGCGCCTGTTGCCAATACGGCACGCTACGACCGGCTCCGTGCGACCGATGAGGAGAATCGCAATGCGTGACCTAATGACTGAACTCAAAGAACTTCGCCTGCACGGCATGGCCAGTGCTTGGGAAGAACTGGTCTCTCAAGGAACAGCGTCGACGGCTTCATCGAAATGGCTGCTGGAACATCTGCTTCAGCAGGAACATGCGGATCGCGCGGTACGCTCGGTGAATCATCAGATGAACATGGCAAAACTCCCCATGCACCGTGACTTAGCTGGCTTTGACTTCAGCGCTTCCAGCGCTGATGCCCGGCTGGTCAGCGATCTATCCAGCTTAGCGTTCACTGAAACCGCGCAGAATGTCGTGTTCATCGGCGGCCCTGGAACCGGGAAAACACACCTGGCCAGTGCCTTGGCTGTATCCGGAATCACGGCCCACAACAAACGCGTGCGCTTCTTTTCCACGGTGGATCTGGTGAATCTGCTGGAGCGTGAGAAGTACGATGGCAAGGCAGGGCGAATCGCCCAGGGACTGCTACGAACAGACCTGGTGATACTGGATGAGCTGGGGTATTTGCCCTTCAGTCAAAGCGGCGGTGCCCTGTTATTTCACCTGCTGTCCAAACTGTACGAACACACCAGCGTGGTCATCACCACCAACCTGAGCTTCTCGGAATGGTCGAGTGTGTTTGGCGACGCCAAGATGACCACCGCGTTGCTGGATCGGCTGACACACCACTGCCACATCGTCGAAACGGGCAACGAGTCCTACCGACTACAACACAGCACCTTGGCCGCGCAGACAAAGATCAAGTCACGGGAACGAAAGCGCAAGGACGGAGATGATGTCGAGGACGATGAGCCATTTTGATCCGCACCATAAATGCCCTGCCGCTTGCGGTGGGGCTTGATGGTCTTGAATCGGAACACTGCTGCTAAGCTTATCCACAATTGCTGGGGCAAAAATCAGCAATCCGTCCTGGGTCAATTTTCAATCGGCAGGGTGGGTCAGTTTTAAATCAGCGCCAACAGGCAGACTGCATCGATCAACCTTCAGCGTCTCTCGATTCTCCAATCGGCGACGACTCCTGGGCTATTGAAAGTTCATGATTTGATTTGTGATGCTGTAAGGACAGTGCCAGATGCTCAGCCTGTCTCTGATGCCATTGAAAAATACGTCGCTGAGGGGGCTGGTGAGATGTTGTCTAGTGCCATCCGCCAGATTCACCTGTGTGAGTTGCAATTGATGGAGATCCATCACTTACGCGGCGCTAGGGCTCCAGATTGGCTAATGTATGCCCTCATGCAAGCCGGTGGTGATGCTCGTTCAGAGATCGCTGCAAAGCTATACGAATTGCCAATCACGGAAAAGTCCTCACTGGCGGAAGTTCTCTGCATCGTAGATGCGAAGGAGGATTTCGCTTACACAATCGATGACAATGCGGCGCGCCAAACCTACTACAAGGAGTGCGCGCACGAATATCAGTCGGTCATTGATGCTGGAGTGCGTGATGAGCTGAAGATCGAGTTGCTTCATCATCGTGGTAAAGCCATGCGTCGCTCTGGCATGGTTGTCGAGGCGCTCGACTCATTTCAAGAGATTCTGGCTCACCGGCCGGAATGGCATGCTGCTCATGGCCAAATCGCTCATTTGGGTACTCAAAGAGAAGCTGACGCTCGAATGAAAGGCGCCGGCGAGGCTTCAATGGTTTGGCTGGTTGAAAGACTTCTCAGCGGCTCGTCAGCCGTCCCACTTCGTGTCTCACTCGCTGCGGTTGCTCGTTTGCGTTCGTATCCCAAAGTGCTTGCTGAGGTGTCTGCTGATCCTAGCAAAGTCAAGCAGGTGTCGGACGTGATTGCGATCGCGGCATTGGACGGGCTAGATCAGTTCTACGAAGCGTTCTTGGCATTCACCTCAAAGTTTGGATATGAGCATAGTGACGCCACTATCTCACTGGCAGATGCCATGCCAGAACTTCTGACTGTGCCGCCCGAGTCAATTGATCGTAAGCAATGGACGAGCGCGTGTGAGGCGCTTTCAAACACTGCGCAGTCTGCCAAGAGCGCCGACAAGTTAAAGTTAGCGAGTCGACTAAATGCGTCCGCAATGATTTTCGCGGACGCATTGGTCGACGCGGGAAGCTTGAACGCGTTCTCGGTAAGAGCTGTTATGAAAGCATTCCTAGCTGCCGACATGCCTGCTAGGGCCCTAGACGTCTGCGAAAAATTCGCGCCAGAAACGAAGGATCACTGGCTTCTCTATCGCAAGAGTCAAGCGTTGCTCGAACTAACAGAAGCGAGCTTGGCATTAGATGTCGCGCGTGAGGCGCTTGAGTCTGCCAAGCGAGATGAAAAGGCGGCAGGCCGAATCGCAAGCTATTACGAACTCATGAGCAAATGTGCTGAGGCGATCCCGGACATTTCCGCCGCCGTTGCGCATTGCAAAGAGGCGATTGAATCTGGTGCTGGTGATAAATACATGCAGCAACTTCAAGGGCGCCTTTCTAGGCTCACCGGTAACTGAATCTACACGATTGCTAGGAGTTTGAACTGTAACGGCTATAGCGGCTACCGCATGCGGGGTAGTCCGCTGTCGCGCTTGCTGGGCGATGACCTCTTGATGGATCTGTGCATCTATGTCTCCTTCAGGCGCCCCGTAAGCGAAGTAGCGTTTGAAATAACGGCTCGAACAGATTCTTCGCTCGTTACCCCACCTTCCTCCCAATCTCCCCCGTACATCATATTGCTGATTCGCGGAAAAAGAGGTTTCAAAAGTCGCTCTCGCACTTCGCCTCGCTCTTCTGAAGCAGACCCCGGCATTGCGGTTTCGAGGAGTCGATTAACGGCGGACGGAGATTGTTCCAAACCTCGCAAAGCTTCGCGGGGCTCCCCCTGTAAAAACAAATCTGCGTTGTCGCGAATTGCTGCATGGAGCTTCGGGTACAACACCCTCAGTCCTTCAACAAGCATGAACTCAGCGATGTTGACTTCCCCCTTGACGAGTGGAAGTGCAAACATAAGTGCGTTCGTGTACAGCTTTGCGACTCGTGGAGTTTCAAGCTTCGGCTCAAGTCCGTCTACAAAATGGCTAGTGAATACGTCGATCTGACGCTGGTTTTACGGCCGCTGTGATCGGGATCAGGCTGCCTGGAAGGTATTACCGGACTGGGCTTGGGCTGCACCACGAACCCATTTCTCCCGCGACCTCGTATGTAGTCATCCTTGTCATCATGAGCGGGGCGATTCCGGATTGTGCAACTGCTTGCCTGCTCCTCTGAAAGTGAACTGATCTACGTCAAGAGGGCTTGGGTCCGAGGCTTGAGGAGTTTTGCCGTCCGGGCATAGGGTAATTATCAAAGGGAGGACGTGTGGCCCTCCCTTATCAACACTCAAATCCCTGTCTCAGCGGTGTTCTGAACGTCATAGATCTTTTCAGAGAAGTGAGATTTCAGCCGGTGATCCAGTAGTGCTTTGAAAATATCAGGGCAGCTTTCTGGCGTAGGCTCGATTTTTCCGTCAGCTTGGAAGGGGATGTTTAGGCCAAAATTAGCGTGCTCGCGTCGCAGATTACCCATGAATCTTGCGTCGAGATAATGACCCTTCATCTTGATGGCCGACGCCCTACGAAGCTGCATTGCATTTGTCCCAACGTAGGCGCTCACCGCGTCGGTAGTTGTGAAAAGCGCTTGGAAATCAGCCTGAGCTAGGAGCTGAGTAAAGTCTTCCTGGTGGGCTGCCTTGTGGCTCAATATCGATTCAAAGCTGGGTTTGTGTTTGATGAATATGGTGTCTTCCAGCACCGCCATGTCGAAGTCCTTCGCGATGTGAAAGCTGGGCGCCTCATCAAGTTTCAGCGTTTTGGATTTGAAAAAGGTGTGAATGGCACCAGCTCGCTTCTTGGTCTTCCATGTGGAATCCGTCTTGCGCACGCAGTACAGATTGCCCTGAGCACTGGAGAATTTCACCACGTAGAATTCGGCGTTGGCCAGCTCTTCCATTTCGGAGATTCGCTTGGCAGGAGTCTGGTCATGCGACTCCGCGACGAACTTGGCTGCATGGGTTTCGTCCTGCGGAATTGTGAGCGCGCTCGATTGATTGTTTTCAGCGAGCAACCCGTATTCAAGCGTTTCAGTGAGCGCCGCTTTGAAGGCCGCTGCCGTCGACTTCAATGCCAGTTTGAGCCCATTATCCAGGCTTACCCATTTACCCGTGTATTTGGGCTCTGGTGGCGTGCCTTTTGTGTATCGCCTGAATATCCAGAAATTGACCGTTGCTTGTTCGAGATCAAAATCGTGTAGATCCTGTAGCACTGCCATGGCTAATCCCTTTTTACTATGACTTCTTGAATGAATTCGACGTCGATGGTGACCTTGGTGGCGGGCTTGAACTCAGTTTTGGCCAAGGCTTTATCTACGCGCTCAGTTGGGCTGTTCTGGTACGTGTATTTGATCTCGTACAGCTTCCAACCCAGGATGATCAGAATTGGATTGAGGACGACTTGACCGGTTTTGTAGGACAGCCAAAAGATCCACATCATGAATAGCGTAAAGCCCAACACTTTGGTCAATTGTGAGTATTCAAGACTCATGAACGAGACGATGTAGGGCACTACGTAGTTGATCAGGTCGGTTGGAATTTGTTTTGACTCAATGATAGTAATGCTCTGAGGCTCTTGCTTACACCAGATCACAAAGACGGTGGTTAGAAAGCAAGCTAGGCAGCAGAGTGCAAATCCAATCGAAAGGCCAGAATTGTTGAAAGGGAGCTCGCACTCCGACGACATCTGCCACAGCGTTGAGCAAAAAGGCCTACTGAAGAGGTCGACCTTCAAGTCCTGAACCAACAGGATGACGCTGAGCGGAAGGTAGGAGCCCAGGAAGATTGCTGCGGCGAATACTAGCCTGAGTTCCATTATGCATCCCTGCTAGATCGGTGCGAATTCATCCGTACCGTGGCGCGAAAATTATGGAAATCAGGATAACGGCGATCACGGGCTGCTGCTAGTAGCCTTAGCCGTCGGTCACTGGCAGCTGCTTATGGGCGATCGCTGCCCTTAGTAAAGGACAGCTTTGGGGCGGAAGTCGCCTTGGGTCATCGTATCGAAACGACTTTTTTATCTCGATTTTCTCTGATAGCTGATACAGACAGATTTCCGGTTGCCGCTTCCTGGATATGATTGCTCCACCAAGCCATCATCGGGCGTCGGCGCTCGATGTAGTCCGCTCGGTTATAGGCGCTCCGAACCTCGTCTTTATCGACGTGGGCAAGCGCTACCTCGATTAGCTCCGGCTCCCAGCCGTGTTCGTTGAGGATAGTACTGGCCATTGAGCGCATACCGTGGCTCACCAATCTACCGTCAAATCCCATACGTTTCAGAGCCATGTTTGCCGTCTGACTGTTGCAATGATCCCGTGGGTCTCTATCGGCTGGGAACACGTATTCTCTGTGGCCGCTGTAGGGCTTTATCGTCTCCAGCAGAGCGAGTGCGTGTTCGGTCAGCGGTATGACGTGTGCACGTCGCTTCTTCATACGCTCCGCTGGGATCGTCCAGATTTTCTTTTCTAGATCGATGTCAGCCCAAGATGTTGTAGCGGCTTCTGCTGGGCGAGTCATGGTGTGAAGTTGCCATTCGATCAGGCAGCGCGTTGTTCTTTTTATGCTCGCATTGGCAATGGCGACCATCAGTTCTGGCAATTCTTCAGGGCGGAGGGCTGCCATGTTCTGCTTTTTCGGCTTCTTGAAAACGGCCCGAATGCCGGTGAGTGGATTAGCAAAGATCATTCCCGAGTTCACGCCGTAGGTCATGATCTCGTTGAGTCGTTGGGTCAGTCGCTTCACTGTCTCCAGGCTACCTTTGGTTTCCAAAGGGCGCAGCAGTTCGATGACCCTCGGGGCATTGATCTGCGAGATGGGTGTTGTTCCCAGTGATGGGAAGACATGGAGTATGAGCGAGCGCCAGATGTCTTCGGCATAAGCTTGAGTCACAGAGTCCTTTTTCAGTTCAAACCAAGCAGACGCCACGTTCTCGAATGTGTGCTCGGTTGCCTGCCTTTTTGTTTGCTCCAACTCGCTACGTTGTTCTTTAGGGTCGATGCCCTGGGCGAGAAGCTCTCTGGCTTCGACCGTCTTCTTCCTGGCTTGCGCAAGTGAGAGCTCTGGGTAGGTGCCAAGACCCATGTTGATGCGATTTTTGGTAATCGGCTGTCGGTAGTTGAAGTTCCAGAGCGTAGAGCCATTGACCCTCACGCGCAGCTGTAAGCCGTCTCCATCACTGAGGACATAATCCTTGTCTTTTGGCTTTACCGCTTTTAGCTGGCGGTCAGAGAGGCGGGTGGCTTGGGCGCACATGAGGTATTCCATGACATCAATTGGTATTCCAAAAATTACCACTGAAGGCCTTGGAATACCATCTGGAATACCCGATGGCGTGGCTTGTTCCGGACGTCAATGGACGCTAATAGACCCTAAAGCCTTGATTTTGCTGGATTTAAGGCACAAAAAAAGACGTCCATGGACGTCTTTAGATGTAAATTTGGTGGAGCCGGGGGGATTTGAACCCCCGTCCGCCAGTACTCCGCTGTCGGTACTACATGCGTAGCCGTTTCTATTAAGTTAACCCTCAGCGACCCGAAGGGCAGGGTGCTTTGGGCGAGTTGTGTAAGTTTTAGCCGCTTCGTCCACAACGTACTGCACGGCGATTCTGTTCTATATGACAATCACTTTGGGTTTACAGACATCCCCTGGTGATTGCTGGACCCGAAGGTACCAGAAGCTCAGGGCTAAGGCTGCTTACGCAGCGAGAGCGAATTCCTGGCCGTAGTTTTCGTCATTGGCAACTATAAGAAGTTGCAACAGTGGATTTACGAGTTCTGTTACCAACTCGGCATGCACCTAAAGTTTCGCGACCGGCGTCGAATCCTAAACGGCCCCGTGCTTGTAACTCGTTGTTTCTAGTGAGTGACAAGCTTGTGCAGTGTACGCCAAACCTTCACGAAAGGCCAACCCGAAGGTCGGCCCTATCGCTTACTGACCGCCTTTTTCGCTGTTCTGCAGGTCTTGCAGGGCCTTGGAGGTGATTTCGATGCACTTCTTGTCATCACCTGCCGCATGGGCGGCCTTGGCTTGGGCGACGGCGGTGTCGATTTCGCCGCTTTTGCCACTGGTGTCGGTGGACAGCAGGGCTTTACCGTTGTTGATTTTGTCCAGGTTGATCTGGCACAGGTCTTTATCACCGGCCGCGAAAGCGGGGGATGCCAGCATCGCAGCGGTAATGAACAAGCCAGCAAGAGCGGAACGCTTCATAGGGTATCTCCTTGCGCAAAAGGGCTCGACGCTGCTGGCGTTAAGGGCCTGCCAGCGACATCACTGTTGAGCCTCGTTTGTCGAGGCCTATGCAGATGACTACACCGGCGCGCAGGGGTTCTGTTTTATTTTGCGGGCTTAATCGGCGCGGGCCTGGGTGACGCGGTCCACGAGGTACACCAGCCCGTGATAATCGATGCCGCCGTGCTGGCTCAGGCCGATCTCGCAGGTGCGGCTGGTGGAGATGCCTTCGCTGCAGTGTTGCACCGCGTCTTTGAGGGTGCGCAGTGAGTGGGCGTTGAGTTCCGGGGTGGTGAAGCCTTTGTCGCCGGCAAAGCCGCAGCAGTGAATGCCTTCGGGGATGATTACGGTCTTGGCGCAGCGTCGGGCGAGGTCGATCAGCGCCTGGCTTTCGCCGAGGTGCTGGGTGCTGCAGGTGACGTGGACGGCAATGGGCGCTTCCTGCGGCGTGAAGTCGAGGCGGTCCATGAGGTGGGTGCGGATGAAACGTACGGGGTCGTAGAGGTCCAGGCGTGTCTCGCCCAGGTCTTGCGTCAGGCGCAGGGTGCACGGGCTGGTGTCGCAATAGATCGGGTCGAGGCCGCCACGGCTGGCGTGGAGCAGGGCGCCGATCAGTTCCTGGCGCTTGTGTTCGGCCTGTTCGGCATAGCCTTTGGAGGCGAAGGGTTGGCCGCAGCACAGGTTGTCCTGGTGGTCGGGGAAGACAACCTGGTAACCGGCCTTTTCCAGCAGGCCACGGGTTTTGTCGTACAGCGACATTTGCTCTTTATCACCCGCCGCCGGGCCCATGGCGCGTGAGACGCACGCCGCCAGGTAGACCACCCGTGGTCGCTCGTCGGTGACGGCCGGGCTGAAGCGAATGGCTTTTTCCGGTTGTGGCATGGCGTTGGTCCACTGCGGGACTTGCCCCTTGGACAGCCGGGTGACGGTGGCCGATAACTTCGCCAGGCGCGGAGCACCCAGCAGCATGCGCGCGCCGTTGGCGACATGCAGGGTAAAACGCGCGCCTTGCAGCGCGGTTGAGAAATGGTTGGCGAGCCATTCGGCGGTTTTCGTACGGTCGGCGTCACGGCTGCGCAGCTTTTTCACCAGGTCGCCGGTATTGATGCCTACAGGGCAGCGTTGGGCGCAGAGCCCGGTCGCGGCGCAGGTGTCGATGCCTTGGTAGTGGTAGGCCGCTTCCAATTCGGTGGTGTCGACGCCGGCGCGCTGTTTGGCCTGGATGTCGCGCCAGATCACAATGCGCTGACGTGGGCTCAAGGTCAGGCCTTTCGACGGGCACACCGGCTCGCAGAACCCGCATTCGATGCACTTATCCACAAGCTCGTCGGCGGCGGGCAGGGGTTTGAGATGTTTGAGGTGAATCTGCGGATCTTCGCTGAGCACCACGTCCGGGTTGAGGATGCCGTTAGGGTCGAGCAGGCGCTTGAGCTGCCACATCAGTTGATAGGCATCGCTGCCCCATTCCAGTTCGACAAACGGCGCCATATTGCGACCGGTGCCGTGTTCGGCTTTCAACGATCCACCGAATTCAACCGCGACCAGGTGTGCAACGTCGTCCATGAACGCCTGATAGCGTGCGATTTCTTCCGTGCTGTTGAAGCCTTGAGTGAAGACGAAATGCAGATTGCCTTCCAGGGCATGTCCGAAAAGGATGGCTTCGTCGTAGTGGTGTTTGTCGAACAGTTCGATCAAGCGGTTGACGCCAAGCGCCAGTTGTTCGACCGGAAAGGTAACGTCTTCGATGATCACGGTAGTGCCGGTTTTGCGTACGGCGCCCACGGCGGGGAAGGTGTCCTTGCGAATCGCCCAGAGCCGGGCGTTTTCCAGTGGGTCTTCGGTGAAGTCGACCTGCTTCTCCACCGGAAAAGAGACGAGTGAGGCCATGATCAACGCCAGTTGTTCATGCAGTAACGAGGAAGTGGCGGCGCGGGATTCGATCAGCAGCGCGCAGGCATTGTCCGATAGTTGCTGTACGAACGCTGGCATACCCGGTTTGTTCTCTACCGAGCGCAGGCTGCGCCGGTCCAGCAGCTCAACTGCCGAGACTGGCTGAGTCTTCAGCACGGTGACCGCGTTGCAGCAGGTCTCCACATCCGGGAATACGATGAGTGCCGAGGCCTTGTGCGGGTGATCGATCACCGTGTCGTAGGTCACGGCGCTGATAAATCCCAGCGTGCCCTCGGACCCCACCAGTAAATGGCTGAGGATATCCAGCGGGTCATCAAAATCCACCAGAGCATTCAGCGACAGGCCGGTGGTATTTTTCAGACGGTATTTGTGGCGGATTTTTGCCGCCAGTTCGGCGTTTGCCCGCGTCTCGCGGCCCAGTGTGGCCAGGCGTTCAAGCAGTGCGCCATGGGTGTGGCGGAAGGCCTGGACGCTGGCGGGATCTTCGGTGTCCAGGCGGCTGCCATCGGCCAGGACCAGACGAATGCCTGCCAAGGTGTGGTAGGTATTTTGCGCCGTACCGCAGCACATGCCACTGGCGTTGTTGGCGACGATGCCGCCGATCTTGCAGGCGTTGATCGATGCCGGGTCCGGCCCGATCTTGCGCCCGAATGGCGCCAGCCAGGCGTTGGCCTGAGCGCCGATGACGCCGGGCTGCAGGCGGATCTGCAGGCCTTGCGCGCGAATTTCGCGACCATTCCACTGATCGCCCAGCACGATCAGCACCGAATCGCTGATGGCCTGGCCGGACAAGCTGGTGCCCGCTGCGCGGAAGGTCACGGCGACGCGGTCGCGCTGGGCCAGTTGCAGCAGCGTGACGACTTCGTCTTCCGACTCGACGCGTATCACCAGCTGTGGGATCAATCGGTAAAAGCTGGCGTCGGTGCCGAAGGCGAGGGTGGAAAGTGGATCGTCAAAACGACGATCCTTCGGGGTCAGTTGTGCGACGTCGCTCAGGAATGCGGCAGGCAGGCTCATCGGTCCTCCAGAAATAGCTGACGCCGGAACCGTTGTCCGGCGTCGATTCTTACCCTATTGCGTGCAGGTCTCAGTGCACCAGCATACCGGTGAACCAATACGCCTGTGCCAAGGTGATCAGCCCGACGATCGTGGCAAAGAACAGGCTGTGTTTAAGGGTGAAGCGGAACAGGTCGGATTCCTTGCCCACCAGGCCGGTCGCCGCACAGGCCACGGCGATGGATTGCGGCGAAATCATTTTGCCGGTCACGCCGCCACTGGTATTCGCCGCCACCAGCAAGGTGTCGTTGACGCCGATCTGGTGGGCGGTGGTGGCTTGCAACGAGCTGAACAGTGCATTGGATGACGTGTCCGAGCCTGTCAGGAACACACCAAGCCAGCCGAGGAACGGTGAGAAAAACGGGAAGGCCGCGCCGGTGCCCGCCAGGACCAGGGCCATGGTCGAGGACATGCCCGAATAGTTGGTAACAAAGGCGAAGGCCAACACCATGCCAATGGACAGGATCGGCCAGCGCAGCTCATAAAAGGTTTCTTTTAAAGTGGTAAGACCAGTTTTAATGTCTATTTTCAGTACGGCCATCGAGATCAGCGCAGAGAAGAAAATCGCGGTGCCGGTTGCTGAAATCGGGTCCAGCTTGAATACCGCCGGTATGGCGGTGGGGTTGATGACGATTGGGGCGACTTTGATCACCAGTTGGTCCAGATGCGGAATCGCAAAGTTGAACACCCAGCTGTACATCGAGCCGCCGGCGGCAAACATCGCCTTGAAGGGTTTGAGGGTCCAGATGGTGACCAGCACGGTGAGTATCAGGAAGGGCGACCATGCCTTGAAAATCTGCCCCAGGCTGTACGGAGAAACAAGGGTGTTGCGGGGCAAGCCGAAGCCGCCGGCGCTGGCGGTAACCGCCGTGCTCGAGGTGGCGCCGGCGATCTGCGCGCCGGCGCTGCGCTTGGGTTGCCAGACTTTGAGGAATAAGGTCAGGGCGATCAGGCTGGCCAGTGCCGAGGTGATGTCGGGCAGCTCCGGGCCGATGAAATTGGAGGTGAAGTACTGAGTGACGGCAAAGCTCAGGCCGGCCACCAGGGCTGCGGGCCAGGTTTCGCGAACACCGCGCAGGCCGTCCATCATGAACACCAGCCAGAACGGCACGAACAGTGACAGCAGGGGCAGTTGGCGCCCGGTCATGGCGCCGATCTTGAAGGCGTCGATGCCGGTGACCTGGCCCGCCACGATGATCGGGATGCCCAGCGCACCAAAGGCGACCGGGGCGGTGTTGGCAATCAGGCACAGGCCGGCGGCGTAGAGCGGGTTGAAACCCAGGCCGACCAGCAGCGCGGCGGTGATTGCCACGGGGGCACCGAAACCGGCCGCCCCTTCGAGGAAGGCGCCGAAGCAGAAGCCGATCAGCAATACCTGCAAGCGCTGGTCGTCGGTAATCGACAGGACCGAGCTGCGGATAACCTCGAACTGACCACTCTTGACCGTCAACTTGTAGAGAAATACCGCCGCCACGATGATCCACGCAATCGGCCACAAGCCATAGGCGAAGCCGTAGCCGGCGGCCGCCAGGGCCATGTCCACCGGCATCTGGAAGGCGAAAATGGCCACCAGGATCGACAGCGCGAGGGTGATGCTGCCGGCCACGTGCCCCTTCAGGCGGAATACAGCCAGGGCCAGGAAGAAAAATACGATGGGGATAACGGCGGCCAGTGCGGATACACCGAGACTGCCGAGAGGGCTGTAGAGCTGTTGCCAGGTTTGCATGTGGGGTGGCCCCTGATTGTTGTTGTTTGTATGTCTTGGGTAATTGGTAATACCAATTCACCGTCGCTGTGGGCTAGATTAAGAGGCTTGGCAGGGGTGTGTCAATTTGCCGCCCACAAAACTTTGGTCGTACGGGTGGGTGTGCAGCGTTCTGATCGGGATAATCCGAGGCGTTCTGATAGGTGCCGGGAGCGCGGCGATAGGCCAGAATAGAGAGCCCGGCGCGTGGTCGGGATGGTGGAGAGCGGGTTATGGGGTTTGATCAGGTGCGTCAGCGCCGTTTGTCTGACGATATTGTCGAGCAGCTCGAGGGCATGATCCTTGAGGGCACGCTGAAGTCGGGCGAGCGCTTGCCGGCCGAGCGCGCATTGGCGGAACGATTTGGTGTGTCGCGTCCGTCGCTGCGAGAAGCGATCCAGAAGCTGGCGGCCAAAGGGTTGTTGGTCAGTCGTCAGGGCGGCGGCAACTATGTGGTGGAATCCCTGGGCTCAACCTTCAGTGACCCTTTGTTGCATCTGCTGGAAAACAATCCTGAAGCGCAGCGAGACCTGCTGGAGTTTCGCCAGACGCTTGAGGCTTCCTGTGCTTATTACGCGGCATTGCGTGCAACGGAAGTGGACCGTGAGCGGCTGACCGCGGCGTTTGAGGCCTTGCAGGATTGCTATTCGCGGGCCGATGAGGTGAGTCGAGTGGAGGAGGGGGCGGCAGATGCGCGGTTTCACCTGGCCATTGCCGAAGCCAGCCATAACGCCGTGCTGCTGCACACCATTCGCGGGCTATTCGATCTGCTCAAGCGTAACGTGGTGACCAACATTGGCGGCATGTATCAACAGCGCACCGAGACCCGCGACATGCTGATCAGCCAGCATCGCGATCTGTACTTGGCAATTATTGAAGGGCGGGCCGAGCAGGCGCGGGAGATTTCAACGCGTCACCTGCTGTATGTGCAGGAAGTGCTGGAGGAGGTTCGTCAGGAGGTTCAGCGCGTAGCTCGGGCGCAGCGACGTAAGGGCATGTAGCCTCGGGCGAGTCGCCCGAAGCTGCATCGTCACAAGCTTAGTCTTCCTTGCCCTTGTTGCGCACCGCGCGATGCAATTCGCGATTGGAGTCGCGCTCGCGTTCGGTATCGCGTTTGTCGTATTCCTTCTTGCCCTTGCCCAGCGCGATTTCGCACTTGACCAGGTGCTTGCTCCAGTACCAGGACAAGCAGATGCAGGCGTAGCCTTTCTGTTGCACTGCCGCAGCGAGTTTTTCCAGCTCGCGGGCATTGAGCAGCAGCTTGCGCGTGCGCACCGGGTCGGCAATCACGTGCGTGCTCGCGGTGGTCAGCGGGGTGATATGACTGCCAAGCAGCCACGCCTCGCCATCCTTGAGCAGCACATAGCTGTCGACCAGCTGCAGCTTGCTGGCACGCAGACTTTTTACTTCCCAGCCGGCCAGGACCAGACCAGCCTCGAACCGATGTTCGATGAAGTAATCGTGTCGCGCCTTTTTATTTTGCGCGATGGTCCCTGTGGGGTGTTTCTTTTGTTTAGCCATAGGGGCGGCATTATAGGGAGTTGCGAGCGTGTCGGCTACGGTCAACCTGCGTGCTTGAGCGTGTTGGACGAATCCCGGACAATGCGGTCAGTTCTTTGGTTTTTTTCTCTCGCGGATCTGGCTGTTGTTTCGCGATGTTTGCCCGCTCAGCTGTGGAAATAACACTCACATGACGACGCATATTCAACGTTCGGCCCTGCTGCCATATCCCGCACAGGCGCTCTATGACCTGGTCAACGACGTGGCGCGTTACCCGGAATTCCTGCCGTGGTGCTCCACTGCCGAGGTTTTGGAGAGCGGTGACGCATACATGGTTGCCAGCGTCGGCGTAGCCAAGGGTGGGCTTAGCCAGCATTTTGTTACCCGCAATGTGCTGGTGCCTGGGCAATCCATCGAAATGAATCTGCAGGAAGGGCCGTTCACCCAGTTGCATGGGGTATGGGTATTCAAGGCGCTGACGGACAAGGCCTGCAAGATCAGCCTGGACCTGTCGTTCGATTACGCAGGGCCGATTATTCGCGCGACATTGGGGCCTTTGTTCAATCAGGCGGCGAATACGCTGGTGGACGCGTTCTGTCAGCGGGCCAAGCAACTGCATGGTTGACATTGAAGTGGTGCATGCCGCTGTTGATCGCCAGGTTTTATTGCAGGTGAAGGTTCCGGCGGGCACGAGCCTGAGGGCAGCGGTGCGGATGTCGGGGATCGCCGAGCAATTTGCGCAGTTGGCGCTGGCTGAATGCCCGTTGGGGATTTTCGGAAAGGTGGTTGCTGACGCGGATGTGCGTGTCGTGCAGCCAGGTGATCGAATTGAAATCTACCGGCCGTTGCTGGCAGATCCCAAGGAAGTACGCAGGCAGCGTGCGGCCAGGGCGGCGAAGAACAGGCCGCAAGGCTCATAAAACCGTCAGACAACAAAAAGCCCGGCATGCCGGGCTTTTTGTTGAGTGTCGCTTTGTTACTGCGGGCTGGTGTCCAGAGGCTGTGGCGTCGGGACTGGCACGGTTTCCACGCCATCGACGTCCTTCTGGATCTGGTCCAGCAAGGAGCCTGGCTTGGCCGGCACCTCGGATTTCGGCTTCTCGGCTTCCTGTGCAGGGGCGGTCACGCTGGTACCGCTGTCCTTGCCCAACAGCGCTTCATCGCGGCTTACGCCAGGCATGAAGTCGCCGGAAAGGCTGACAAGCTGGTCATTGCCATTGAAAATGACACTGACGCGCTCCTGCTGGCGCTCACCGCCGCCAGGCTGGAGGCTGTAGAGGTAATCCCAGCGATCGGCATGGAAAGTGTCGGTCAGCAGGGGATTGCCCATGATAAACCTTACTTGCCGTCGGGTCATTCCCGGGCGTAACTGGTCTATCATGTCCTGCGTGACGACATTGCCCTGCTGGATGTCGATTTTGTAAACCCCGGGGAATGAACAACCGGCGAGTGCGAGCAGTCCCACAAAGGTGAAACTGGTTAGCAAGAGCTTGGTGTTTTGCATCGGTGGGCGACTTCCACTATCTTGGCTGGGACAACGTAAACGCCGATCATACCCGTATTATGAGAAGCTGCGAAGCAGCATCCGCGAGAAAGCTAACCATGGTTGAAAATAGCGAACTACGCAAAGCCGGTCTCAAAGTGACTCTGCCCCGAGTCAAGATTCTACAAATGCTCGATTCTGCTGAGCAGCGCCACATGAGTGCCGAGGACGTTTACAAGGCGCTGATGGAGGCTAATGAAGACGTCGGCCTGGCCACGGTTTACCGTGTCCTGACCCAGTTTGAAGCCGCAGAGCTGGTGGTTCGTCATAATTTCGACGGCGGTCATGCAGTGTTTGAATTGGCCGACGGTGGGCACCACGACCATATGGTTGACCTGGATACCAATGAGGTTATCGAGTTCACCAGCCCTGAGATCGAAGCGCTGCAGCATAAGATCGCTGAGGAGCATGGCTTCGATTTGGTCGACCATAATCTGGTGCTGTACATCCGTAAGAAAAAGTAAAAATCGACGCAGATTTGCTCTGCGAAACGATTGAAGGCGACCCTAGGGTCGCCTTCGTGCTTTATATAAGAAGGAAAATGCTCGCTTCAAGCCTTCGCCGCTACGACCATCTTCTTCGCATGCGCCAGGGACTCCTTGGTCAAATCAATACCGCCGAGCATCCGCGCCACTTCCTCCACGCGCTCCGACTTGTTCAGCTTGGACACGGCCGTGCGCGTCGCTTCGCTGCCTCGCACCTTGTGCACGAACAAGTGCTGATGCCCTTGGGCCGCCACTTGCGGTAAGTGGGTCACCGTAAGCACCTGGCCCCGATCGCCCAGGCGTCGCAACAACTGGCCAACAATCTCGGCAGTCGGCCCGCCAATGCCTACGTCCACCTCATCGAATACCAGGGTCGGTACACGTGAGGTTTGCGCAGTGATGACCTGGATCGCCAGGCTGATCCGTGAAAGCTCGCCGCCGGAGGCGACTTTTGCCAGGGCCTTGAGCGGTTGCCCCGGGTTGGCGCTGACCAGCAACTCCACCTGTTCCAGTCCTTGGGGTTGCAGTTCATGGCTGGTATTGGCGTGCAACTGGATGGTGAAGCGGCCACCGGGCATGCCCAGCCGCTGGATTTCCTGCTCCACGGCATCGGCCAGGCGGGTGGCGGCTTGCTGGCGAAGGTCGCTCAGCTCGCGAGCTTTTTCCTGATAATGGCGGGCGAAGGAGGCGAGTTCTTCGCCGAGGCGCTCAATGGACTCGTCGTTCGCGTTCAAGGTTTCGATTTCATCCAGCAGCTTTTGCTGCATCGCCGCCACTTCGGTTGGCTGGATGCGATGTTTGCGCGCCAGGGTGTAGATAGTGTCCAGGCGCTCTTCTATTTCCTGCAGGCGCGCCGGGTCGGCATCGAAATGATCCAGGAAGCGGTTCAGCTCACCTACCGCCTCCTCTACCTGGATCTGCGCGCTGGTCAGCAGGGTAGTGGCCTCACTCAGTGAGCCGGAGGCGTTAGTCACGCTGGACAGGCGATTAAGGCTTGCCGTCAGTGCGTTGAGCACATTGCCGGAATCACTTTCGCTGCATTGCTCAATCACTTGGCGACAGATACCCAGCAGCGTCTCGGCGTTGGTCAGGTTTTTGTGTTCCTGTTCAAGCTGTTCCAGTTCGGTCTCGCCCAGGCCCAGGCTTTCAAGCTCTTCGAGTTGATAGCTGAGCAATTGGTGGCGAGCACGTTGCTCGTCGCCGGAGTTGGAAAGACGTTCCAGTTCCTGGCGTGTCTGGCGCCAGCGGTGGGCGGCCAGGTGAACCTGGCGAGCAAGGTCGGTGGCGCCGGCGTACTCGTCGAGCAGGCGGCGATGGGTGTCGGTTTTCAGTAGGGACTGGTGCTCATGCTGGCTGTGGATATCAATCAGCAGTTCACCCAGGGCTTTCAAGTCGCCAAGGGGGCAGGGCGTGCCGTTGATGTAACCGCGTGAGCGTCCTTCGGCGGTGATGACCCGGCGCAGAATGCACGGCCCTTCATTATTGAGGTCGCGCTCGGCCAGCCAGGCCTCCGCCTCGGGAATATCCGCCAGGTCGAAGGTGGCCAGGATGTCGGCCTTGTCGGCGCCGGGGCGTACCACGCCACTGTCGGCGCGGTCCCCGAGCGTCAGGCCCAGGGCGTCGAGCATGATCGACTTGCCGGCGCCGGTCTCGCCTGTGATTACGCTCATGCCGCGATCCAGTTCGAGATCCAGATGTTCAACGATGGCGTAGTTATGTACGGACAGGTGCACGAGCATGAAGGTCGCTCCCAGGCTTTAGGTCTGGTTATTTATACAGTGTTTTATCTGAGGCTGACAATCCTGGCGCTTAGCTCGATTTGCTTGATCAATGGTTTTTTTTAGCTCAATTAGGCATGTACAGGCAGGAAATGATCCGAGACATACGAAAGACTTTTGGTAACCCCTGCACCCTTGAACCTGAAAATTGTGGCCCCATATACCGGAACAGAAGCGCGAGTTGAGTTCGCGCATGATTTTGAAAGGAGAAATCTATGGCTGACGAACAGACGCAGGATACGCAAACGCCAGACGCCAATTCGGCTGCCGGTGATGAGCTGGGGACTCGTGTGCAAGTGCTCGAAGAGCAGTTGGCCGCAGCGCAGGATCAGTCGTTGCGTGTTGCCGCCGATCTGCAGAACGTCCGCCGCCGTGCCGAGCAGGACGTAGAAAAGGCTCACAAATTCGCATTGGAAAAATTCGCCAACGACCTGCTGCCGATTATCGACAGCCTGGAGCGTGGCCTTGAACTGTCCAATCCGGATGACGAAAACATCCGCCCGATGCGCGAAGGGATCGAACTGACCCTGAAAATGTTCCAGGACACCCTGAAGCGTTATCAGTTGGAAGCCATCAATCCACTAGGCGGTGAGCCGTTCAACGCAGAGCACCACCAGGCGATGGCGATGCAGGAAAGCCACGACCTGGAGCCCAACAGCGTATTGAAGGTATTCCAGAAGGGTTATCTGCTTAACGGTCGCTTGTTGCGTCCGGCGATGGTGGTGGTGAGCAAGGCGCCCGCACCCGTTTCGCCTTCTATTGATGAGCAGGCTTGAAATCCGCCGCAAGGCCCCCATCTATAAGTCAAGCGTTTAAGTGCTACCGCAGTTAGCCACAACTGCTGCGGCATCCAAATTCAAGTTTCGGGAGAGTGAATCATGGGCAAAATTATCGGTATCGACCTGGGGACCACCAACTCGTGCGTCTCGGTCATGGAAAACGGCAAGGCCAAAGTTATCGAAAACGCTGAAGGCGCGCGTACCACGCCGTCGATCATCGCTTACGCCAACGACGGCGAGATCCTGGTCGGTCAGTCGGCCAAGCGTCAGGCCGTTACCAACCCGCACAACACCCTGTACGCGGTAAAGCGTCTGATCGGTCGTAAGTTCGACGAAGAAGTCGTACAGAAAGACATCAAGATGGTGCCTTACAAAATCGCCAAGGCCGACAACGGTGACGCCTGGGTTGAAGTAAACGGCAACAAGATGTCTGCGCCGCAGATCTCGGCTGAAGTCTTGAAAAAGATGAAGAAGACTGCCGAAGATTACCTCGGTGAAACCGTGACCGAAGCGGTGATCACCGTTCCGGCCTACTTCAACGACAGCCAGCGCCAGGCGACCAAAGATGCCGGCCGCATCGCCGGCCTGGACGTAAAACGTATCATCAACGAACCCACCGCGGCCGCCCTGGCCTACGGTATGGACAAGGCCAAAGGCGACCACACTGTGATCGTTTATGACTTGGGTGGTGGTACTTTCGACGTCTCCGTCATCGAGATCGCTGAAGTTGACGGCGAGCACCAGTTCGAAGTGTTGGCCACCAACGGCGACACATTCCTGGGTGGTGAAGACTTCGACATCCGTCTGATCGACTACCTCGTTGACGAATTCAAGAAAGAAAGCGGCATGAACCTCAAGGGTGACCCGCTGGCGATGCAGCGCCTGAAAGAAGCCGCCGAGAAAGCCAAGATCGAACTGTCGTCGAGCATGTCCACCGACGTGAACCTGCCGTATATCACTGCAGATGCTACCGGTCCTAAGCACTTGAACGTGAAGATCTCTCGCGCCAAGTTGGAAGCACTGGTTGAAGACCTGGTTCAGCGCACCATCGAGCCATGCCGCATCGCATTGAAAGACGCCGGTATCGACGTTGGCGCGATCAACGACGTGATCCTGGTCGGTGGTCAGACGCGTATGCCGCTGGTACAGCAGAAAGTCACCGAGTTCTTCGGTAAAGAAGCACGTAAAGACGTGAACCCGGACGAAGCGGTCGCCATGGGTGCTGCCATCCAGGGCGCGGTATTGGCCGGTGACGTGAAAGACGTGTTGCTGCTGGACGTGAGCCCTCTGACCCTGGGTATCGAAACCATGGGCGGCGTGATGACTGCGCTGATCGAGAAAAACACCACGATTCCTACCAAGAAATCCCAGGTGTTTTCGACTGCCGACGATAACCAGGGCGCCGTGACCATTCACGTGCTGCAAGGCGAGCGTAAGCAAGCTGCGCAGAACAAATCCCTGGGCAAGTTCGACTTGGCCGAGATTCCACCAGCACCACGTGGCGTGCCGCAAATCGAAGTGACCTTCGATATCGACGCCAACGGCATCCTGCACGTTGGCGCGAAAGACAAGGCTACCGGCAAAGAGCAGAAGATCACCATCAAGGCCAACTCCGGCCTGTCTGATGAAGAAATTCAACAGATGATTCGTGATGCTGAAGCCAATGCTGATGCGGATGCCAAGTTTGCCGAGTTGGCTGGCGCCCGTAACCAGGGTGATGCGCTGGTTCACTCGACGCGCAAAATGGTCGCTGATGCTGGCGACAAGGTGAGTGCCGAAGAGAAAGCTGCAATCGAAGCCGCTGTGGTTGCCCTGGAAGCCGCTATCAAAGGCGATGACAAGGCCGCTATCGAAGCCAAGGTTGAGGAGCTGTCGAAGGTTTCCGCACCAGTGGCTCAGAAAATGTACGCCGAACAAGGCCAGCCGGCTGAAGGTGCTGCGCAGCAAGCAGAGCCTGAAACCAAGCACGATGATGTTGTCGATGCCGAGTTCGAAGAAGTCAAAGACCAGAAGTAACTTGGTCGCCCGGTTGACCGCTCACAAGCGGTGACTGGTAGGATGTCGCCGCGCGGGAGCTTGCTCCCGCGTTGGCGTGTCTGGGGTATGCGAATTTTTACAGTATGCGACAGCGTTCGGGTGCTGGCGGTGTGGTCGGGAATGCTCCTGCTTTCCGAGCAGTAAATGCCGCGTTTTTAGTCGGGTGGCCGGCTAAAAAGTAGTAATGACCAGGATCGTTGAATTGACGTGAGTTGGGTCCGGGCCTGCATTGGGGCTCAACGAGTTTGGCGAGGCTCAGGAGGGTCTGGCTGAACGTCCTTAAGAGTGCAAAGACTTATGGCAAAGCGTGACTATTACGAAGTATTGGGTGTGGAGCGCGGGGCTAGCGAGGCGGACCTGAAAAAGGCTTACCGTCGCCTGGCGATGAAGCACCACCCGGACCGTAATCCGGATAGCAAAGAATCCGAAGAAATGTTCAAAGAGGCCAATGAGGCCTACGAATGTCTGTCTGATCCCAACAAGCGTGCAGCCTACGACCAGTATGGCCATGCCGGTGTCGACCCGAGCATGGGCGGCGGCGGTGCCGGTTTTGGTGGCCAGAACTTCTCCGATATTTTCGGTGATGTGTTCAGTGATTTCTTTGGCGGTGGCCGTGGTGGTCAGCGTGGCGGGGCCCAGCGTGGCAGCGACCTGCGCTATACCCTGGAGCTGAACCTGGAAGAAGCCGTGCGCGGCACCAGCGTCAACATCCGTGTACCGACGCTGGTCAACTGCAAACCGTGCGACGGCTCGGGTGCCAAAAAGGGCTCTTCGCCAATCACCTGCCCGACCTGCGGCGGTATCGGCCAGGTTCGGATGCAGCAGGGCTTCTTCTCGGTGCAGCAAACCTGCCCGCGTTGCCATGGCCAGGGCAAGATCATTTCCGACCCGTGCGATTCCTGCCATGGCGAAGGTCGTGTCGAAGAGTACAAGACGCTGTCGGTGAAAGTGCCGGCGGGCGTGGATACCGGTGACCGCATTCGTCTGTCGGGTGAAGGGGAAGCGGGTACTCAAGGTGGGCCTACGGGTGACCTGTATGTGGTGATCAATGTGCGCGAGCACTCGATCTTCCAGCGCGATGGCAAGCATCTGTTCTGTGAAGTGCCGATCAGCTTTGTCGATGCGGCCCTGGGTGGAGAGCTGGAAATTCCGACGCTGGACGGTCGGGTCAAGCTCAAGATTCCAGAGGGCACGCAGACCGGCAAGCAGTTCCGTATCCGTGGCAAAGGCGTCGCGCCGGTGCGCGGTGGTGGGGCAGGCGACCTGATGTGTCGTGTGGCGGTAGAAACGCCCGTCAACCTGAATCGCCGTCAGCGTGAGCTCCTTGAAGAGTTCCGCAGTTCGTTGGAAGGTGATGACTCCCATTCGCCAAAAACCACGGGTTTTTTCGATGGCGTGAAGCGCTTCTTCGGCGACCTGTAAGGAATTGAGTATGCGACGTATAGCCGTAATGGGCGCTGCCGGGCGCATGGGCAAAACGCTGGTCGAAGCCGTGCAGCAGCGCTCGCCGGCGTCCGGGCTGACTGCGGCGATCGTTCGTCCGGGCAGCACGTTGATCGGTGCAGATGCGGGTGAGTTGGCTTCGCTGGGCCGTATTGGCGTTTCGTTGTCCGGTCACCTGGGGCAGGTGGCCGACGAGTTCGACGTGTTGATCGATTTCACGCTGCCGGAGGTGATGCTGGAAAACCTGGCGTTCTGCCGTAAGGCAGGCAAGGCGATGGTGATCGGTACCACCGGTTTGACGGTTGAGCAGAAGCAGTTACTGGCTCAGGCGGGCAAGGATATCCCGATCGTCTTTGCAGCGAACTTCAGCGTGGGCGTGAATCTTTCCCTCAAGTTGCTGGACATGGCGGCTCGTGTATTGGGCGATGAAGCGGATATCGAAATTATCGAAACCCATCATCGTCACAAGATCGATGCGCCGTCCGGGACTGCCTTGCGGATGGGCGAGGCCATCGCTGATGCGTTGGGGCGTGACCTGTCGAAAGTGGCGGTGTATGGCCGTGAAGGGCATACCGGTGCCCGTGCGCGCGACACCATTGGATTTGCCACTGTGCGCGGTGGTGATGTGGTCGGTGATCACACTGTGCTGTTTGCCACTGAAGGCGAGCGCCTGGAAATCACGCACAAGGCGTCCAGCCGAATGACGTTCGCCAAGGGCGCGGTGCGTGCTGCGCTCTGGTTGGAGGGGCGCGAGCCTGGTCTGTACGACATGCGTGATGTGCTCGACCTGCACTAATCGGTAGCTTAAACAGGGCCTCAAGCTTATGCTTGGGCCCCGTTTTACCCGCTAAGCGACGCCCTGTCGCATTCCCCTGCCTTTCAGGCTCATTAGCGGTGGACCAAAAAAGCCTTTTTCTGTAAGCTACAGCTTTAGTGTGTCCACTAAAAGCGCGCAGAATAATTCAGTGAAGAAGCGGGGTGACGTGTCCATACGTCACTCCGCTTTTTTGCAACCTGCGATCGCCCTTTCAGGCTTTATTTACGGGAGGTCTTCTTGACTAAGCCAGCCATACTCGCCCTTGCTGATGGCAGCATTTTTCGCGGCGAAGCCATTGGAGCCGACGGTCAAACCGTTGGTGAGGTGGTGTTCAACACCGCCATGACCGGCTATCAGGAAATCCTTACCGATCCTTCCTACGCCCAGCAGATCGTTACCCTGACCTATCCGCACATCGGCAACACCGGTACTACACCGGAAGACGCCGAGTCTGATCGTGTCTGGTCGGCAGGTCTGGTGATTCGTGACCTGCCACTGGTTGCGAGCAACTGGCGTAACACGATGTCGCTGTCCGATTACCTGAAAGCCAACAACGTTGTGGCGATCGCCGGTATCGATACGCGCCGCCTCACGCGCATCCTGCGTGAAAAAGGCTCGCAGAACGGCTGCATCATGGTCGGTGAGAATATCTCCGAAGAGGCGGCGATTGCCGCAGCGCAAGGGTTCCCTGGCCTGAAGGGCATGGACCTGGCGAAAGTCGTCAGCGTCAAAGAGAAGTACGAATGGCGTTCCACTGTCTGGGACCTGAAGACCGACAGCCACGCGACTATCGATGCCGCTGAGCTGCCTTATCACGTTGTGGCCTACGACTACGGCGTCAAGTACAACATCCTGCGCATGCTGGTTGAGCGCGGCTGCCGCGTGACCGTGGTGCCGGCGCAAACCCCGGCCAGCGATGTACTCGCCCTGCAACCGGACGGCGTGTTCCTGTCCAACGGCCCTGGTGACCCCGAGCCATGCGACTACGCCATCCAGGCGATCAAGGACGTGCTGGAAACCGAGATTCCGGTATTCGGTATCTGCCTCGGCCACCAGTTGCTGGCCCTGGCCTCGGGCGCCAAGACCCTGAAAATGGGCCACGGTCACCACGGTGCCAACCATCCCGTGCAGGACCTGGACACCGGCGTTGTCATGATTACCAGCCAGAACCACGGTTTTGCGGTGGATGAAGCGAGCCTGCCTTCGAACGTGCGCGCTATTCACAAGTCGCTGTTCGACGGCTCCCTGCAAGGCATCGAGCGCACCGACAAGAGCGCGTTCAGCTTCCAGGGTCACCCTGAAGCCAGCCCGGGCCCGAACGACGTAGCGCCGCTGTTCGACCGTTTCATCAATGAGATGGCCAAGCGACGCTGACTGAGCGGCCTGCGGGTGGCCCCGAACTTCGGTGGCCCCCGCAGGTTCTTCAAAGAATGTTCAAGACGGCTTGCCGACTGACCTGCGGATTTGAGTGACAAACCCATGCCAAAACGTACAGACATAAAAAGCATCCTGATTCTCGGCGCTGGCCCGATCGTGATCGGCCAGGCCTGCGAATTCGACTACTCCGGCGCCCAGGCCTGTAAAGCCCTGCGCGAGGAGGGCTACCGCGTCATCCTGGTGAACTCCAACCCGGCCACCATCATGACCGACCCGGCCATGGCCGACGCCACCTACATCGAACCGATCAAATGGCAGACCGTGGCCAAGATCATCGAAAAAGAGCGTCCGGACGCGCTGTTGCCAACCATGGGCGGCCAGACCGCGCTGAACTGCGCCCTGGACCTGGAGCGCGAAGGCGTCCTGGAAAAGTTCGGCGTCGAGATGATCGGTGCGAACGCGGACACCATCGACAAGGCGGAAGACCGTTCGCGTTTCGACAAGGCGATGAAGTCCATCGGCCTTGACTGCCCGCGCTCCGGTATCGCCCACAGCATGGAAGAGGCCAACGCGGTTCTCGAAAAGCTGGGCTTCCCCTGCATTATCCGTCCGTCCTTCACCATGGGCGGCACCGGTGGTGGCATTGCTTACAACCGCGAAGAATTCGAAGAGATCTGCGCCCGTGGCCTGGACCTGTCTCCGACCAAAGAGCTGCTGATCGACGAATCCCTGATCGGCTGGAAAGAGTACGAGATGGAGGTTGTCCGCGATAAAAAGGACAACTGCATCATCGTCTGCTCCATCGAAAACTTCGACCCGATGGGCGTGCACACTGGTGACTCGATCACCGTTGCGCCGGCGCAGACCCTGACGGACAAGGAATACCAGATCATGCGTAACGCCTCGTTGGCGGTATTGCGTGAAATCGGCGTTGAAACCGGTGGTTCCAACGTTCAGTTCGGTATCTGCCCGGACACAGGCCGCATGGTCGTGATCGAGATGAACCCGCGTGTATCGCGTTCTTCGGCGCTGGCCTCGAAAGCGACCGGCTTCCCGATTGCGCGTATCGCTGCCAAGCTGGCGATCGGTTACACCCTGGACGAGTTGCAAAACGAAATCACGGGCGGCGCCATGCCGGCGTCTTTCGAGCCGTCTATCGACTACGTTGTGACCAAGCTGCCGCGTTTTGCCTTCGAAAAATTCGCCAAGGCCGATGCGCGCCTGACCACTCAGATGAAGTCGGTCGGTGAAGTCATGGCCATCGGCCGCACGTTCCAGGAGTCCCTGCAGAAAGCCCTGCGCGGCCTGGAAGTCGGCGTTTGCGGCCTGGACGAGAAGCTCGACCTGAGCAACCCGGAAAGCATGAGCATCCTCAAGCGCGAGCTGACCGTGCCAGGCGCCGAGCGTATCTGGTACGTGGCTGACGCCTTCCGTGCCGGCCTGAGCGTCGAAGATATTTTCGGCATGAACATGATCGACCCGTGGTTCCTGGTGCAGATCGAAGACCTGATCAAGGAAGAAGAGAAGGTCAAGACCCTTGGCCTGTCGTCCATCGACCGCGACCTGATGTTCCGCCTCAAGCGCAAGGGCTTCTCCGACCAGCGTCTGGCCAAGTTGCTGGGTGTCACCGAAAAGAACCTGCGTACTCATCGCCACAAGCTGGACATCTTCCCGGTCTACAAGCGCGTTGACACCTGCGCCGCCGAGTTCGCCACCGACACTGCGTACATGTACTCCACCTATGAGGAAGAGTGTGAAGCCGCGCCGTCAGGCCGCGACAAGATCATCATTCTGGGTGGCGGTCCGAACCGTATCGGCCAGGGCATCGAGTTCGACTATTGCTGCGTTCACGCCGCTCTCGCCCTGCGCGAAGACGGCTACGAGACCATCATGGTCAACTGCAACCCGGAAACGGTTTCCACTGACTACGACACGTCCGACCGTCTGTACTTCGAGCCGGTGACACTGGAAGACGTACTGGAAATCTGCCGCGTCGAGAAACCAAAAGGCGTGATCGTCCAGTACGGCGGCCAAACCCCGTTGAAACTGGCGCGTGCCCTGGAAGCCGCCGGCGTGCCGATCATCGGCACCAGCCCGGATGCCATCGACCGTGCAGAAGACCGTGAGCGCTTCCAGCAGATGGTCGAGCGCCTTAACCTGCGTCAGCCGCCGAACGCCACCGTGCGCAGCGAAGACGAAGCCATCCGCGCAGCCAGCAAGATCGGCTACCCGCTGGTGGTGCGTCCGTCCTACGTACTGGGCGGCCGCGCGATGGAAATCGTCTACGAAGAAGAAGAGCTCAAGCGCTACCTGCGTGACGCGGTGAAAGTTTCCAACGACAGCCCGGTGCTGCTCGACCACTTCCTCAACTGCGCCATCGAAATGGACGTGGACGCGGTGTGCGACGGTACCGATGTAGTGATCGGCGCGATCATGCAGCACATCGAACAGGCGGGCGTTCACTCCGGTGACTCCGCGTGCTCGCTGCCGCCGTACTCGCTGCCGGCGCACATCCAGGACGAGATGCGCGAACAGGTCAAGAAAATGGCCCTGGAGCTGGGTGTGGTCGGCCTGATGAACGTGCAGTTGGCGCTGCAAGGCGAAGACATCTACGTCATCGAAGTCAACCCGCGCGCTTCGCGTACCGTGCCGTTCGTGTCCAAGTGCATCGGTGTGTCCCTGGCCATGATCGCTGCGCGCGTAATGGCCGGTAAGACCCTGAAGGAAATCGGCTTCACCAAGGAAATCATTCCGAACTTCTACAGCGTGAAAGAGGCGGTGTTCCCCTTCGCCAAATTCCCTGGTGTGGACCCGATCCTGGGCCCGGAAATGAAGTCCACCGGTGAAGTGATGGGCGTGGGCGACACCTTCGGCGAAGCCTTCGCCAAGGCCCAGATGGGCGCCAGCGAAGTGCTGCCGACCGGCGGTACTGCGTTTATCAGCGTGCGCGATGACGACAAGCCACTGGTTGCGGGTGTGGCCCGTGATCTGATCAACTTGGGCTTTGAAGTCGTGGCTACCGCCGGGACCGCCAAGCTGATCGAAGCGGCCGGCCTGAAAGTACGCCGCGTGAACAAAGTGACGGAGGGCCGTCCGCACGTGGTCGACATGATCAAGAATGACGAAGTCACCCTGATCATCAACACCACCGAAGGTCGCCAGTCGATCGCGGACTCCTACTCCATTCGTCGTAATGCCTTGCAGCACAAGATCTATTGCACCACCACCATTGCTGCTGGCGAAGCCATCTGCGAAGCGCTCAAGTTCGGTCCGGAAAAGACCGTGCGTCGCTTGCAGGATCTACACGCAGGATTGAAGGCATGAGCATAACCAAATACCCGATGACCGTTCAGGGCGCTCGCGCCCTGGAAGAGGAGCACGCCCATCTGACCAAAGTCGTACGTCCAAAGCTGAGCCAGGACATCGGTACGGCCCGCGAGTTGGGTGACTTGAAGGAAAACGCCGAATACCACGCGGCTCGCGAGCAGCAGGGTATGGTCGAGGCGCGGATCCGTGATATCGAAGGCCGCATGCAGAATGCGGTGATCATCGACGTCACGACCATCCCGCATACCGGCAAGGTGATTTTTGGCACGACCGTGGAAATCGCCAACGTCGAGACCGATGAAAGCGTGACCTACCAGATCGTGGGCGAGGACGAGGCTGACTTCAAGAAAGGCAAGATCTCTGTCGGCTCACCGATTGCCCGTGCCTTGATTGCCAAGGAAGAGGGCGACGTGGTTGCCGTGAAAACGCCGAGCGGCGTGATCGAGTACGAGATTGTCGAAGTTCGTCACATCTGAAAGACGGCGCCCGCTTCGTGCGGGCGCCATGCTTTGGCAGCTTTCCCAGATGCTTTGGGTGGGTGGCCTGTGGTTGTTGCACATTGGCGTGTTGCCGGTGCTGGGTGTGATTGGCCTGGCACCGCTGCTGATCGATGAGATTGACGGATTGCTCAGTACGTTGCTGGTGGCTTTTGCGGCGGCGTGCGTGACGCTCCAGGCATGGGTGCTGGTCAGGGCCGAAGGCTTGGGGAGTTTGTGGCGGGATATTCGCGGCCAACTGCTACTGATGGCGCTGTATGCGTGTGCAATGTATTGCGTTGTGCATGTCTGGCTGCCGCAAGCGTTGCGCTGGCAGCTATTCAGCTATCTTGTGCTAGGGTTCTCCGGCCTGGTGCTGGTTGTACAGCCCGCACCGGGATGGAGTGGCGGGGCGCGCGAAGCACGCCCCTGACCCTTGTCATCATTTGAAGCGATGAACGTTCGACAGTTGCTTGTTGACGCTGAAGTTCTTGCGGTACAGCAGCGCCATCTTGCCGATAACCTGGACCAGGTCCGCCTTGCCCACCTTGCACAGTTCTGCAACGGCGGCCAGGCGCGCTTCGCGATCAAGGATATTGACCTTGATCTTGATCAGTTCATGATCATTGAGTGCGCGTTCGAATTCGGCTAACACACCTTCAGTCAAACCGTTGTCTGCCACAATCAGAACTGGTTTCAGATGGTGGCCAATGGATTTGTACTGTTTCTTCTGCTCTTGAGTGAGCGGCATAATCTGACCCCTGCGTCTGATCTTGTAAAAAGCGGCGGCCAGTTTACCCGAGCGAGTCCGGGACCGCCCAGTTAATCACGACCCGTTTTATTTTTCGAGGTGGCCCGTGGCCCGTTCCAAAACCAGCCTTAAATGGCTACAAGAGCATTTCAACGATCCTTACGTCAAAAAGGCGCAGAAGGACGGCTACCGTTCCCGGGCCAGCTACAAGTTGCTGGAGATCCAGGACAAGGACAAATTGATTCGCCCTGGCATGAGCGTTATTGACCTGGGCGCGGCCCCGGGTGGCTGGTCCCAGGTGACCAGTCGTCTGATTGGTGGGCAGGGCCGCTTGATCGCTTCAGACATCCTGGAGATGGACAGCATCCCGGATGTGACCTTTGTTCATGGTGATTTCACCCAGGACACCGTGCTCGCAGAGATTCTTGAGGCGGTGGGAAATTCGCAGGTAGACCTTGTGATTTCCGACATGGCCCCCAATATGAGTGGATTACCGGCCGTCGATATGCCGCGTGCCATGTTCCTGTGTGAACTGGCGCTGGATCTGGCGGGTCGGGTACTGCGTCCTGGTGGTGATTTCCTGGTGAAAGTCTTCCAGGGCGAAGGGTTTGACGAGTACCACAAGAACATCCGCAAGCTGTTCGATAAGGTGCAAACACGCAAGCCTGACTCTTCCCGGGACAGGTCTCGGGAGCAATACCTGCTCTGCCGCGGCTTTCGCGGCGTTGAAGGCGCGGCGAGCGAAGAGCGTTTTTGAGAGATTCGAGGAGGGCGATAGGTTTTTTTATATCGCTTTCGTCATGAAGCTTTACGATTATTGTGTAGTCAAAGTTTCACAAAGGGTTACAGACGGCGCCTGCCAGTGTTGTAGGTAATGTAGTAAGTTAGGCCGGTGAATATCATGCGAAGCGCGCGCCAGTAGCGGAGCTTGCTTCAGAGGGTAGTTAATTGAACGATATGGCAAAGAATCTGATCCTGTGGTTGATCATCGCGGCTGTCCTGGTGACGGTGATGAACAACTTCTCCAGCCCTAACGAGCCGCAGACCCTCAACTATTCCGACTTCATCCAGCAAGTTAAGGATGGCAAGGTCGAGCGCGTAGCGGTTGATGGCTACGTGATTACCGGCAAGCGTATTGATGGCGACAGCTTCAAGACCATTCGTCCGGCCATTCAGGACAACGGTCTGATCGGCGACCTGGTGGACAACAAGGTCGTTGTGGAAGGCAAGCAGCCTGAGCAGCAGAGCATCTGGACCCAGCTCCTGGTGGCCAGCTTCCCGATCCTGGTGATTATCGCCGTGTTCATGTTCTTCATGCGCCAGATGCAAGGGGGCGCGGGAGGCAAGGGCGGGCCGATGAGCTTTGGCAAGAGCAAGGCACGCCTGCTCTCCGAGGACCAGGTGAAAACCACCCTGGCTGATGTCGCCGGTTGCGACGAAGCCAAGGAAGAAGTGGGTGAGCTGGTCGAGTTCCTGCGTGATCCGGGCAAGTTCCAGCGCCTGGGCGGGCGCATTCCTCGTGGCGTACTGATGGTCGGCCCGCCGGGTACCGGTAAAACCTTGCTGGCCAAGGCGATTGCCGGCGAAGCCAAGGTGCCGTTCTTTACCATTTCCGGTTCTGACTTTGTCGAGATGTTCGTCGGTGTCGGTGCCAGCCGTGTTCGCGATATGTTCGAACAGGCCAAGAAGCACGCGCCATGCATCATCTTCATTGACGAAATCGATGCCGTTGGTCGCCATCGTGGCGCCGGCATGGGTGGCGGTCATGACGAGCGTGAACAGACTCTCAACCAATTGCTGGTGGAGATGGACGGTTTCGAGATGAATGACGGCATTATCGTCATCGCCGCAACCAACCGTCCGGATGTACTGGACCCTGCGCTGCTGCGTCCAGGCCGTTTCGACCGCCAGGTGGTGGTGGGCTTGCCGGACATCCGCGGTCGCGAACAGATCCTTAAAGTACACATGCGTAAAGTGCCGATGGGCGACGACGTGGCCCCGGCCGTGATTGCCCGTGGTACGCCAGGCTTCTCCGGTGCTGACCTGGCCAATCTGGTCAACGAGGCTTCGTTGTTCGCGGCCCGTACCGGCAAGCGCATCGTTGAGATGAAAGAGTTCGAGTTGGCCAAGGACAAGATCATGATGGGCGCCGAGCGCAAATCCATGGTCATGTCCGAGAAGGAAAAGCAGAACACTGCGTATCACGAAGCGGGTCACGCCATCGTGGGTCGGGTTGTGCCTGAGCACGACCCGGTCTACAAGGTGTCGATCATTCCGCGCGGTCGTGCCTTGGGTGTGACGATGTTCCTGCCGGAAGAGGATCGTTACAGCCTCTCCAAGCGCGCACTGATCAGCCAGATCTGTTCGCTGTACGGCGGTCGGATTGCGGAAGAGATGACGCTGGGCTTCGACGGTGTCACCACCGGCGCTTCCAACGACATCATGCGCGCCAGCCAGATCGCACGGAATATGGTGACCAAGTGGGGCCTGTCGGAAAAACTCGGTCCCTTGATGTATGCCGAGGAAGAAGGCGAGGTGTTCCTGGGGCGTGGTGGTGGCGGTCAAAGTGCCAGTTTTTCGGGCGAGACAGCCAAGCTGATCGACTCCGAGGTGCGCAGCATCATTGATCAATGCTACGGCACGGCCAAGCAGATCCTCACCGACAACCGCGACAAGCTGGACGCGATGGCTGATGCGCTGATGAAATACGAGACCATTGATGCCGATCAGATCGACGACATCATGGCGGGGCGCACGCCTCGTGAGCCTCGCGATTGGGAAGGTGGTTCAGGTACCTCGGGCACTCCGCCAGTGGTGCAGAATGAACGTCCTGAAGCTCCAATCGGCGGCCCGGCAGCTGACCATTAAGGTTTGAAATGATTTCTGCGTCGTCCTCCACCCGGTTGCCTTGCGGCAACCGGGTTCTTGATTTGGCCCATACGCATGTCATGGGCATTCTTAATGTCACTCCCGATTCGTTTTCCGATGGCGGCCGCTTCAGCCAGCAGGATGCCGCGTTGCGTCATGCGCAGGCGATGGTGGCTGCCGGCGCGACGTTGATCGATATCGGCGGCGAGTCGACTCGGCCGGGTGCCCGCGTTGTTTCTCCTGTGGAGGAACTGGAGCGCGTGGCGCCGATTGTCGAGCGCATTGCGCGCGAGCTGGATGTGATCATCTCGGTGGACACGTCAACGCCAGCGGTGATGCGTGAAACTGCACGCTTGGGGGCGGGCCTGATTAATGATGTGCGTTCGTTGCGGCGTGACGGTGCCCTCGACGCCGCTGCAGCGACCGGCCTGCCCGTGTGTCTGATGCATATGCTGGGTGAACCCGGCAATATGCAGGATAATCCGCACTACGACGACCTGGTTGGCGAGGTCAGTAGCTTTCTTGCTGACAGAATCGCCCAGTGCGCGTCAGTGGGTATTGGCGCTGAAAAGATCATTCTCGATCCGGGGTTTGGCTTCGCCAAGACCCTGCAACATAATCTAAGCCTGTTCAAGCATATGGAAGCCCTGCACGCCCTTGGCCGGCCTCTTCTGGTCGGTGTTTCGCGCAAGAGCATGATAGGGCAGGCCCTGAATCGCCCGGTCGGTGAGCGCTTGTTTGGCGGCCTCGCGCTGGCTGCGCTTGCTATGACCAAGGGCGCGCGTATTTTGCGTGTGCATGATGTCGCCGAGACGGTGGACGTGGTGCGCATGATTGCCGCTGTTGAATCAGCCGAATAAGAATGATGGAGCACTCATGACTAAAAAATATTTTGGCACCGACGGTATCCGTGGTCGGGTCGGCGAATACCCGATTACCCCTGATTTCATGCTCAAGTTGGGTTGGGCGGCAGGCATGGCGTTCCGCAGCATGGGTGCGTGCCGCATCCTGGTGGGCAAGGACACGCGTATTTCGGGCTACATGTTTGAATCCGCGCTGGAAGCGGGGTTGTCCGCTGCGGGCGCCGACGTGATGCTGCTGGGCCCCATGCCCACACCGGCGATCGCCTACCTGACGCGTACCTTTCATGCTCAAGCCGGTATCGTGATCAGTGCCTCGCACAATCCGCACGATGACAATGGCATCAAGTTTTTCTCGGGGCAGGGCACCAAGTTGCCGGACGAGATCGAGCTGATGATCGAAGAGCTGCTGGATGCGCCTATGACCGTGGTCGAGTCCAGCAAACTGGGCAAGGTGTCGCGTATCAATGACGCCTCCGGTCGCTACATCGAATTCTGTAAGAGCAGCGTGCCGAGCAGCACCAATTTTGCCGGGCTGAAAATCGTCGTCGATTGTGCCCACGGAGCGACGTACAAGGTGGCGCCGAGTGTATTCAAGGAACTCGGTGCGCAAGTCACTGTGCTGTCGGCTCAGCCTAACGGGTTGAACATCAACGACAACTGCGGTTCCACGCACATGGAGCAGTTGCAGGCGGCGGTTCTGGCCGAGCATGCAGACTTGGGCATTGCCTTTGACGGCGATGGCGACCGTGTGTTGATGGTGGATCACACTGGCATGATCGTGGATGGTGATGACCTGCTGTTCATCATTGCCCGTGACTTGCATGAGCGTAACAGGCTGCAAGGGGGTGTCGTCGGTACGCTGATGAGTAACCTGGGCCTTGAATTGGCGTTGGCTGAACTGGGGATTCCCTTCATTCGCGCCAATGTCGGTGACCGTTACGTGATCGCCGAGTTGCTGGAACGCAACTGGGTGATTGGTGGTGAAAACTCGGGGCATGTTGTTTGCTTCCAGCACACCACCACAGGCGACGCAATCATCGCCGCGCTGCAGGTGTTGCTGGCCTTGCGTCGTCGCGAAGAGAGCCTGGCGCAGGCGCGGCAGGCTCTGCGCAAGTGCCCGCAGGTGCTGCTCAATGTGCGTTTCGGCGGTGGCGAAAATCCAATCGAGCACCCCTCTGTCAAGGAAGCTTGCGAGCGTGTAACCCAGGCTATGGCTGGGCGTGGGCGCGTGTTGTTGCGCAAGTCTGGCACAGAGCCTCTGGTGCGTGTCATGGTCGAAGGCGAGGACGAAACACAGGTTCGCGGCCATGCCGAAGACCTGGCAAAACTGGTAACTGAAGTTTGCGCCTGAATTCGGCTTGCCAGTGATGATGTGGTTGGGTAACATCTGCGCCCACTTTGACCGACGGGGTACAGCATGCGTCGCACGATGGTAGCTGGTAACTGGAAGATGCACGGTACCCGCGCCAGTGTCGCTGAGCTGATCAATGGCCTTCGTCACCTGGCCTTGCCTGGCGGTGTTGATGTCGCGGTTTTCCCGCCTTTCCTGCATATCGGCCAAGTGGTTGATGGCTTGGAAGGTCAGTCGATTCAGGTCGGCGCGCAGAATTCTGCGGTGGAGCCCGCCCAAGGTGCGTTGACCGGTGAGATTGCACCGAGTCAGTTAGTTGATGCGGGTTGTGCCTATGTACTTGTTGGGCACTCCGAGCGCCGCCAGTTGATGGGTGAGAGCGATCAGACGCTCAACCGCAAGTTCGCCGCCGCACAGGCTTGTGGCTTGATTCCGGTGTTGTGCATAGGGGAAACCCTTGAGCAGCGCGAGTCGGGCAAAACGCTTGAAGTTGTCTCGCGTCAGCTGGGCAGCATCATCGAGGAGCTGGGTGTTGGTGCGTTTGCAAAGGCAGTAATCGCTTACGAGCCGGTCTGGGCCATTGGTACCGGGCTGACTGCTACACCGCAACAGGCGCAGGATGTGCACGCCGCCATCCGCGCCCAGTTGGCGGCAGAGAATTCTGAAGTCGCACAAGGTGTGCGGCTTCTATACGGCGGCAGCGTGAAGGCGGCCAATGCGGTCGAACTGTTCGGCATGCCGGATATCGATGGGGGGCTCATTGGTGGAGCTTCCCTGAATGCAGATGAGTTCGGTGCGATCTGTCGCGCCGCGGGAAACTGAAAAAATGCTGGAAACAGTCGTAGTCGTTTTTCATCTGTTGGCTGCCCTGGGCGTAGTTGCCCTGGTTTTGTTGCAACAGGGTAAAGGTGCGGATGCTGGTGCGTCTTTCGGTGCAGGTGCTTCAAATACTGTGTTCGGAAGCCAAGGTTCCTCTACCTTTCTTAGTAAGTTTACTGCTATACTTGCCGCCGGTTTCTTCATAACCAGCTTGGGGTTAGGTTACTTTGCTAAAGAGAAGGCTCATGTGCTGACTCAAGTAGGTTTGCCAAACCCAGCAGTGTTGGAAGTACCAAAAGCAAAACCGGCTTCTGATGATGTCCCGGTGCTTCAAGAGCAAAAGTCGGCTACTCCAGCGACTGACGTGCCTCCAGCTCAAGAGCAGAAGTAAGAAGGTTGTAAACGCTGTATTGCCGAGGTGGTGGAATTGGTAGACACGCAACCTTGAGGTGGTTGTGCCCATAGGGTGTAGGGGTTCGAGTCCCCTTCTCGGTACCAATTATCAGGAGAGCCCGCTGTTGCGGGCTTTCTTGTAGGTGGAAGGTTACATTGACCCTGTAAGGGATCGGTCGTATACTTCCGCCCCAGCTTTGTCGCGGGGTGGAGCAGTCTGGTAGCTCGTCGGGCTCATAACCCGAAGGTCGTCGGTTCAAATCCGGCCCCCGCAACCAGTTTTAGCGGAGCCCCTTTTAAGGGGCTTTTTGTTAGCTGGACACTTTCAACGCCGCTGTTCGACGGCGTTTCAAGGATGGGCGTTTCGCCCATTTTTTTATTTTGCACAGCATGCACATACATGCACGAGGGGGTTCAGGTGTCGAGCAAGCTAGAAGAGTTGCAGGCCTTGCTGGCCCCGGTGGTCGTGGCCCTAGGCTATGAATGCTGGGGTATTGAGTTTTCGGCTCAAGGTCGCCACTCAATGTTGCGCGTTTATATCGATAAAGAGGGCGGCGTGCTGGTGGACGATTGTGCAATTGTCAGCCGTCAGATCAGCGGTGTCCTGGATGTTGAAGATCCGATTTCCGTTGAATACACCCTTGAAGTTTCCTCGCCAGGCATGGAACGCCCACTGTTCACTATTGATCAGTTTGCAAAATTTGCCGGTGAACAAGTGAAGATCAAGCTGCGCTCCCCATTCGAAGGGCGACGCAACTTTCAGGGCCTTCTGCGCGGTGTAGAAGAGCAGGATGTCGTGGTGCAGGTAGAAGACCATGAGTTCCTGTTGCCGATCGATATGATCGACAAGGCCAACATTATTCCCAGTTTTGACTGAGACGCGGATCCCGCGGATCCAATGGCTTGCGAAAGGCGAGGCGTACGATGAGCAAAGAAGTACTGCTGGTTGTTGAGTCGGTATCCAATGAAAAAGGCGTACCGGCAAACGTGATTTTTGAAGCGCTGGAGCTGGCCCTGGCCACTGCTACCAAAAAGCGTTTTGAAGATGAAGTTGATCTGCGTGTGGAAATCAACCGCCACACCGGTGCCTATGAGACTTTCCGTCGCTGGACGGTCGTCGAAGAAGCCGATCTTGATGATCCGGCGATTGAGACCTGGCCAAGCAAGGTTGCGCAAACGCACCCTGGCGCCAACGTCGGTGATGTCGTCGAAGAAAAGATCGAATCGATCGAGTTCGGCCGTATCGCTGCACAGACCGCCAAACAGGTCATTGTGCAGAAGGTTCGCGAAGCCGAGCGTGCTCAAGTCGTTGACGCCTATCGCGAACGCCTGGGTGAAATCATCTCCGGTACCGTGAAAAAAGTGACCCGCGACAACGTGATCGTCGACCTGGGCAACAACGCCGAAGCGTTGCTGGCCCGTGAAGACATCATCTCTCGCGAAACTTTCCGTGTCGGCGTGCGCTTGCGTGCGCTGCTCAAGGAAATCCGCACCGAGAACCGCGGCCCTCAGTTGATCCTGTCGCGTACCGCGCCGGAAATGCTGATCGAGCTGTTCCGTATCGAAGTGCCGGAAATCGCCGAAGGCCTGATCGAAGTCATGGCTGCGTCCCGCGACCCGGGTTCGCGCGCCAAGATCGCGGTCCGCTCCAAGGACAAACGCATCGACCCGCAGGGCGCTTGCATTGGTATGCGCGGTTCGCGCGTCCAGGCAGTGTCGGGCGAATTGGGCGGTGAGCGTGTGGACATCGTCCTGTGGGACGATAACCCGGCGCAGTTCGTGATCAACGCCATGTCGCCGGCTGAAGTGGCGGCAATTATCGTTGACGAAGATGCCCATGCAATGGACATCGCCGTTGGCGCAGACAATCTGGCTCAGGCCATTGGTCGTGGTGGTCAGAACGTGCGTCTGGCCAGCCAACTGACCGGTTGGACCCTGAACGTGATGACCGAATCGGACATCCAGGCTAAGCAGCAAGCTGAAACCGGTGACATCCTGCGCAACTTTATCGAAGAGCTGGAAGTCGATGAAGACCTGGCGCAGGTGCTGGTAGATGAAGGCTTCACCAGCCTGGAAGAGATTGCCTACGTACCGTTGGAAGAAATGCTCAACATCGACGGCTTTGACGAAGACACCGTCAACGAGCTTCGCGCTCGGGCCAAGGATCGTTTGTTGACTAAAGCCATCGCTACTGAGGAAAAGCTGGCAGACGCCCATCCGGCCGAAGACCTGCTCTCGCTTGAGGGTATGGACAAGGATTTGGCGATGGAACTGGCGGTGCGCGGCGTAATTACCCGCGAAGACCTGGCCGAGCAGTCTATTGACGATCTGCTCGACATCGACGGCATTGACGAAGATCGTGCCGGCAAGTTGATCATGGCCGCCCGAGCCCATTGGTTCGAGTAATTAGGCGCGGCCTGAGGAGAGAAGTGCATGACGCAAGTCACGGTGAAACAACTGGCCGATGAGGTCAAAACACCGGTAGAGCGCCTGTTGCAGCAGATGCGTGAGGCAGGTCTGCCGCACACCGCCGCCGAGGAACATGTGAGCGACAGTGAGAAGCAGTCTTTGCTGACTCACTTGAAAAGCAGCCACAAGGCGAAAGTGGAAGAACCGCGCAAGATTACATTGCAGCGCAAAACTACCAGCACCCTGCGTGTTGCAGGTAGCAAGAGCATCAGCGTTGAAGTACGCAAGAAGAAAGTCTTCGTACAGCGCAGCCCGGAAGAAATCGAAGCCGAGCGCAAACGCGAGCTGGATGAACGTCGCGCAGTAGAAAATGCTGCTCGTCAGAAGGCTGAAGAAGAAGCCAAGCGTCGCGCCGAAGAAGAAGCGCGTCGCCAGCCTGCTGCTGCGCAAACTGCCAGCACTGAGGCGGTCGCCGCTCCTGTTGAAGCGGTGCGCGAGGCTGCTCCGGCGGCTGCCGCACCTGCTCCAGCAGCAGACGCCCGCAAGCGCGACGAACCTCGTCGTCCGGACAAACCACGTGCCGACGATAACAATCGTCGCGGTGGTGGCGGTGATGGCGAGCGTAAAAACGCTCCGCATCGCGCCTCGGTCAAAGAGAAAGCGCCTGCGCCACGCGTTGCCCCACGTACCACCGACGAAGAAAGCGACAGCTTCCGTCGTGGTGGTCGCGGCAAGGCCAAGCTGAAAAAACGCAACGCCCACGGTTTCCAGAGCCCAACCGGCCCTGTCGTGCGTGATGTGCAGATCGGCGAGACCATCACCGTTGGCGATCTTGCCAACCAGATGTCGGTCAAGGCTGCTGAAATCATCAAGTTCATGTTCAAACTGGGTACCCCAGCGACCATCAACCAGGTGCTTGATCAGGAAACTGCTCAACTGGTAGCCGAAGAACTGGGCCACAAAGTGACCCTGGTCAGCGACACCGCCCTGGAAGATTCCCTGGCCGAGTCCCTGAAGTTTGAAGGTGAGACGTTCTCCCGTGCGCCAGTTGTGACCGTAATGGGCCACGTTGACCACGGTAAGACGTCGCTGCTCGACTACATCCGTCGTGCCAAGGTAGCTGCTGGCGAAGCCGGTGGTATCACCCAGCACATCGGTGCGTACCACGTTGAAACCGAGCGCGGCATGGTCACGTTCCTCGACACCCCGGGTCACGCCGCGTTTACCGCAATGCGCGCCCGTGGTGCCAAGGCGACCGACATCGTGATCCTGGTCGTTGCAGCGGACGACGGCGTAATGCCGCAGACCATTGAAGCTGTCCAGCACGCCAAGGCCGCTGGTGTTCCACTGGTGGTTGCAGTGAACAAGATCGACAAGCCGGGCGCCGATCTCGATCGCATCCGTAGCGAATTGTCGGTTCACGGCGTGACTTCCGAAGAGTGGGGCGGTGATACGCCGTTCGTTTCGGTCTCGGCCAAAGTCGGTACCGGTGTGGACGAACTGCTCGAAGCGGTCCTGCTGCAAGCTGAAGTACTTGAACTGAAAGCAACCCCATCGGCCCCAGGCCGCGGTGTTGTGGTTGAATCGCGTCTCGACAAGGGTCGCGGCCCGGTTGCAACCGTACTGGTTCAAGACGGTACCCTGCGTCAAGGCGACATGGTGCTGGTCGGCTCGAACTATGGCCGCGTGCGTGCCATGCTCGACGAGAACGGCAAGCCAATCAAGGAAGCCGGTCCTTCCATCCCTGTCGAGATCCTCGGCCTGGACGGTACCCCGGACGCTGGCGACGAGATGAGCGTGGTTGCCGACGAGAAGAAAGCCCGTGAAGTGGCTCTGTTCCGTCAAGGCAAGTTCCGCGAAGTCAAACTGGCTCGTGCTCACGCCGGTAAGCTGGAAAACATCTTCGAGAACATGGGCCAGGCAGAGAAGAAGACGCTCAACATCGTCCTCAAATCTGATGTACGTGGTTCCCTCGAAGCGTTGAACGGCGCCTTGAACGGCCTGGGTAACGACGAAGTGCAAGTGCGCGTTGTCGGCGGCGGTGTCGGTGGTATCACCGAATCCGATGCCAACCTGGCACTGGCTTCCAACGCTGTACTGTTCGGCTTCAACGTGCGTGCCGATGCCGGCGCTCGCAAGATTGTCGAGCAGGAAGGCCTGGACATGCGTTACTACAACGTCATCTACGACATCATCGAAGACGTCAAGAAAGCCCTTACCGGCATGCTTGGCAGCGACGTCCGGGAGAATATCCTGGGTATCGCCGAGGTGCGTGACGTGTTCCGCTCGCCGAAATTCGGCGCGATCGCCGGTTGCATGGTTATCGAAGGTACTGTGCACCGTAACCGTCCAATCCGTGTACTGCGTGAAGACATCGTTATCTTCGAAGGTGAGCTGGAATCCCTGCGCCGCTTCAAGGATGACGCTTCCGAAGTACGTGCCGGCATGGAATGCGGTATCGGCGTCAAGAGCTACAACGACGTCAAGCCTGGCGACAAGATCGAAGTCTACGAGAAGGTTCAGGTTGCTCGCAGCCTCTAACTCGCGCACTTCCGGAGCCACGTCGCGTGTGGGCATGCAGATGCCCCGCGCAGCGTACGGACTCTAAACGCAACGCCCGGTCTGGCTTTTGTCAGGCCGGGCGTTTGCCGCTTTCAGACTCCACGGGTTTCACCGTGTGGCAGTAACAGGTAACAAGACATGGCAAAAGAATACAGCCGTACCCAGCGTATCGGCGATCAGATGCAGCGCGAGCTGGCCCAACTGATCCGTCGCGAAGTCAAAGACCCGCGCGTTGGCCTGGTCACCATCACCGCTGTTGAAGTGAGCCGTGACGTGGGTCACGCCAAGATCTTCATCACCGTGATGGGCCAGGACAACAGCGAAGAGATCGCGCAAAGCATCAAGGTGCTCAACGCCGCCGCAGGTTTCCTGCGCATGCAGTTGGCCCGTGAAATGAAGTTGCGCAGCGTTCCCCAGTTGCACTTCCACTACGACGAAAGCGTCGTGCGTGGTGCGCACCTGTCGGCATTGATCGAGCGCGCCGTGGCTGAAGACAGCCAGCATCCGTCCACACCTGAAGACGCCAAGGAGTAAGCGGTGGCTCAGGTCAAACGTATCCGCCGTAACGTCAGTGGCATCATTCTGCTCGACAAGCCCATTGGTTTTACCTCCAATGCCGCATTGCAGAAAGTCCGCTGGCTGCTCAACGCCGAGAAGGCCGGGCACACCGGCAGCCTCGATCCCCTGGCCACCGGTGTACTGCCGTTGTGCTTTGGCGAGGCAACCAAGTTCTCGCAATACCTGCTCGATTCCGACAAGGGTTATGAAACCTTGATGCAACTGGGCAAGACCACCACCACGGCCGACGCCGAAGGTGATGTCCTGCAGGTTCGCGATGTGACCGTTGGTCGTGCCGATATTGAAGCTGCCTTACCCGCTTTTCGTGGGCAAATCAGCCAGATACCGCCGATGTACTCGGCGCTCAAGCGTGATGGCCAGCCACTTTACAAGCTGGCACGTGCGGGTGAAGTGGTGGAGCGCGAACCGCGTTCTGTTACTATTGCCCGGCTGGAATTGCTCGCCTGTGAAGGTGACACGGCCCGATTGGCGGTGGACTGCAGCAAAGGCACCTATATCCGTACCCTGGTGGAAGATATTGGTGAGCAACTGGGCTGTGGCGCATACGTTGCCGAACTGCGACGTACACAGGCCGGCCCTTTCACCCTGGCCCAGACGGTCACGCTGGAAGAGCTCGAAGCGGTACATGCCGAAGGCGGCAACGAAGCAGTTGATCGCTTCCTGATGCCATCGGACAGCGGTTTGCTGGATTGGCCATTGCTGCACTTCTCGGAGCACAGCGCGTTCTATTGGCTCAACGGCCAGCCGGTACGCGCACCGGATGCCCCGAAGTTCGGCATGGTGCGAGTACAGGATCATAACGGTCGCTTTATCGGTATAGGTGAAGTGAGCGAAGACGGGCGCATCGCGCCGCGTCGACTGATTCGGTCAGAATGACCGAACGAGTGTGGCTGTTAACAGGCATGGTCAACACTCATTTTTAGATACAGGGATTTGTCCCTGGCCTGTTGAAACTGCCCTCTGGGTGGTTTCCTGAAAAAAGGATTGCCTCATGGCTCTCGACGTTCAAGAAAAAGCACAAATCGTAGCTGACTATCAGCAAGCTGTTGGTGACACTGGTTCGCCAGAAGTGCAAGTTGCACTGCTGACCCACAACATCAACAAACTGCAAGGTCACTTCAAGGCCAACGGTAAAGATCACCACTCCCGTCGTGGTCTGATCCGCATGGTAAACCAGCGCCGTAAGCTGCTGGACTACCTGAAAGGCAAGGATCTGGGTCGTTATCAGGCTCTGATTGGTCGCCTGGGTCTGCGTCGCTAATCAGCGATTGCGCTAGAGGTTGGTTGTCTGTCGTGTGTCAGCGGGATTCCCGCTGATCCATGGCAGGCTCCCAGCCTCAAGTTTTATCTGGATACACGTTTTACCCTGGACAAGGGTTGGGCCGATTCCCGACGTTGCCCAAGAATTTCGCAAGAAGACAAGTTCCCCAAGAGCCACAAAGAAGGTAGGACACCGTGAACCCGGTTATCAAAAAATTCCAGTTCGGTCAGTCGACCGTTACCCTCGAGACAGGCCGTATCGCCCGTCAAGCCTCCGGCGCAGTGCTGGTCACCGTTGACGACGACGTTACCGTACTGGTGACCGTGGTTGGCGCCAAGACCGCTGACCCGAGCAAAGGCTTTTTCCCTCTGTCCGTTCACTACCAGGAAAAAACTTACGCTGCCGGTAAGATCCCTGGCGGTTTCTTCAAGCGTGAAGGCCGTCCTTCCGAGAAAGAAACCCTGACTTCCCGACTGATCGACCGTCCGATCCGTCCGCTGTTCCCAGAAGGCTTCATGAACGAAGTGCAGGTTGTCTGCACCGTCGTTTCCACCAGCAAGAAAACCGATCCGGACATCGCTGCGATGATCGGTACCTCGGCTGCCCTGGCGATTTCCGGCATTCCTTTCGACGGCCCGATCGGCGCCGCGCGCGTTGCGTTCCACGAAAGCACCGGCTACCTGCTGAACCCGACTTACGAGCAACAGAAAGCATCGAGCCTGGACATGGTCGTTGCCGGTACCTCGGAAGCTGTATTGATGGTTGAATCGGAAGCCAAAGAGCTGACTGAAGACCAGATGCTGGGCGCTGTACTGTTTGCTCACGACGAGTTCCAGGTGGTGATCAACGCCGTCAAGGAACTGGCTGCCGAAGCTGCCAAGCCAACCTGGACCTGGGCTCCACAGCCTGAAGCCACCGCATTGCTGGGCGCTATCCGTGCCGAATTCGGCGACGCGATCTCCCAGGCCTACGCCATCACCGTCAAGGCCGACCGTTACGCTCGCCTGGGTGAGTTGAAGGATCAGGTTGTTGCCAAGCTGTCCGGTGAAGAAGGCCAGCCTTCTTCCAGCGAAGTCAAAGCTGCCTTCGGTGAAATCGAATACCGCACCGTTCGCGAAAACATCGTTAACGGCAAGCCACGTATCGACGGTCGCGACACACGCACTGTACGTCCGCTGAACATCGAAGTCGGCGTTCTGCCGAAGACTCACGGTTCGGCGCTGTTCACCCGTGGTGAAACCCAGGCCCTGGTAGTCGCGACCCTGGGCACCGCCCGTGACGCACAACTGCTGGACACCCTGGAAGGCGAGAAAAAAGACCCGTTCATGCTGCACTACAACTTCCCTCCGTTCTCGGTGGGCGAGTGTGGTCGCATGGGCGGTGCTGGCCGTCGTGAAATCGGTCACGGCCGTCTGGCCCGTCGTTCGATTGCCGCGATGCTGCCGGCGGCCGACGTGTTCCCGTACACCATCCGTGTGGTGTCGGAAATCACCGAATCCAACGGTTCCAGCTCCATGGCTTCGGTTTGCGGTGCTTCCCTGGCACTGATGGACGCCGGTGTGCCGATGAAGGCACCGGTTGCCGGTATCGCCATGGGCCTGGTTAAAGAAGGCGAGAAATTCGCCATTCTGACCGACATCCTGGGCGACGAAGACCACTTGGGCGACATGGACTTCAAGGTAGCCGGTACCGCCAAAGGCGTGACCGCGCTGCAGATGGACATCAAGATCAAGGGCATCACCGAAGAGATCATGGAAATCGCTCTGGGCCAAGCCCTGGAAGCGCGCCTGAACATCCTCGGCCAGATGAACCAGATCATTGGTCAGTCGCGTACCGAGCTGTCGGAAAATGCTCCGACCATGATCGCGATGAAAATCGACACCGACAAAATCCGTGATGTCATCGGTAAAGGCGGCGCGACTATCCGTGCGATCTGTGAAGAAACCAAGGCTTCGATCGATATCGAGGACGACGGTTCGATCAAGATCTTTGGCGAAACCAAGGAAGCGGCTGAGGCTGCACGCCAGCGCGTCCTGGGTATTACCGCTGAAGCCGAGATCGGCAAGATCTACGTGGGTAAGGTTGAGCGTATCGTCGACTTCGGCGCATTCGTCAACATCCTGCCGGGCAAGGACGGTCTGGTTCACATCTCCATGCTGAGCGACGCTCGTGTTGAGAAAGTGACCGACATTCTGAAAGAAGGCCAGGAAGTGGAAGTGCTGGTGCTGGACGTGGACAACCGCGGCCGTATCAAGCTGTCCATCAAGGACGTAGCAGCAGCCAAGGCTTCGGGCGTTTAATTACCCGCAAGCGTCACGCTGAAAAAAGGACTCCTCGGAGTCCTTTTTTTATGAGCGCAAGAAAGTGAAGCAGAATCAGCTGTTTAGCCCGACCCAAAAGCCGCAACTTGCATGCAGGCATGACCAGCTTCATGCAAGTTGCACGATTCCGAAAATCTTCGTTTTTTATAACTTGTTGTTTTATATGGCTTTTTTAGCGTATCACTACTTGGCACACTGCCTGCAATATCCCTGTTAGCGCTGCAGTACCAAGATTTATGTACTGCAGTCTTTTAATAAAACAGGAGTTACTCGTATGAAGAAGTTCGCTCTCGCTACTGCTACCGCTCTGACTCTGGCCATGGGTGCTAACGTAGCCTTTGCTCAGACTTCCCAAGCCCCTATGACTTTGGCGGCCGGCGAAGCCACCCAGGCTAAGGAAAGCGTTTCGGATACTTGGATCACCACTAAGGTCAAAGCTGACCTGCTGACTGAAAAAGGCATTCCAGGTTCGGACATCAAGGTTGAGACCAACAAAGGTGTGGTTTCCCTGTCCTCCGAAGTAGCCGTCTCGGACTCGCAGAAAGCGACTGCCGTAGCGATCACCAAGAGAATCAAAGGCGTGACCGCTGTATCTGCTGACGGCCTGCTGGCTGGCGGCGCTACCAAGGCTGACGGTATCGACAAAACCAAAGGTGCAGCCCATAACGCTGGCGAGGCCACTGGCGATACCTGGATCACCACCAAAGTAAAAGCTGACTTGGTTACCGAGAAAGGTATCCCTGGCACCGACATCAAGGTTGAAACCAACAAAGGCGTCGTGTCCCTGTCGTCCCCAACGGCTGTAACTGCTGCGCAGAAAGAAACTGCTGTAGCGATCGCCAAGAAAATCAAAGGCGTTAAAGCTGTATCGGCCGATGGCCTGAAAGCTCAGTAACACTACAGATCGCGTCTGAACTGAATGGCGGCGGCTTAGGGTGAGTCAGATTTCCACCCAAGGCACCTCTGGAGTTCATGCGACCGACCACACGGATGTGGTCATTACAGGCTCCGGCACTTGTGTCGGGGCCTGTTCTATTTGGGGCGCGATAATTTGCCGGCCAAGCAAGGAATTGAAATGTGGGAGGAGGTTGCTCCCGATAGCGGTGTACCCGTCAACAATATCGTTGACTGACCTACCGCCATCGGGGGCAAGCCCCCTCCCACAATTGGTTGCTTGGCAACGCGATGCATCGGCGTTACCACCCGACCGTTTCCGTCTGTCTCAGATGCATAACACTATCTAGCTTGCCGGGCGATGAGCAAAAAATGTGGGAGGGGGCTTGCCCCCGATGGCGGTGTATCAGTCAACCTATCACTGACTGACCTACAGCCATCGGGAGCAAGCCCCCTCCCACAATTGGGTGCTTGGCAACTTGATGCATCGGCGTTACCACCCGACCGTTTCCGTCTGTCTCAGATGCATAACACTATCTAGCTTGCCGGGCGATGAGCAAAAAATGTGGGAGGGGGCTTGCCCCCGATGGCGGTGTATCAGTCAACCTATCACTGACTGACCTACAGCCATCGGGAGCAAGCCCCCTCCCACATTTGGTTACTCGGCATCCAGATGCATCGGCGTCACCACCCGACCATCTTTTTCCGCCTGTCCCAGTTGCGCATCAATGAAGTACACGCGGTCGTCTTCCAGCTGAGCCTTGTCCACCAGGTAATCCTTGATGGTACTGGCCCGGTCCTGGCCGAGCTGGCGCAGAAGCACGTCACTGCCACTCCAGAACTTGATCACGCCGTCCTTGAGCCTGGCCGCGCGCTCATCGTCGCCCAGGCCTTTCCATTCGGCCGGTGGCTGTTGTTTCAGGCGGGTGCGGTAAATGCCTTCCAGCAGAGGCGCTTTTTCCTTCTCGGGCACGACAAGCAATGACGCCTGGGCCGGGACTTTATCGCCGCGACGCTGCAGGATTTTGTAGTAATTGTATTGGTACTCACGCTCCAGTCGTTGCGCGGCCAGGAACGGGCCGTCACTGCTGGCCGCTGCGGTGCCTTCGATTTCCAGGCGCAGGGCAGGGCGTTCCTTGAGTGCCTTGGCCAGCGTGTTGAGGGCACCTTCGGCGTTTTTATCCAGTTCACTGGAGCCCGCCGCGAACGACACACTGCCCAGGTCTTGCGAACCGCCGCCGGTGACCAGCCCGCCGATGAACTTGAAGGGCGCCGTCGCTGCGCGGACCACGAGGTTGCGCAGGGTCTGCCACACAATCGGCATGACACTGAATTGCGGGTTGTTCAGGTCACCACTTACCGGCAGCTCGATGGAGATTTTACCGTTGCTGTCCTTGAGCAAAGCAACCGCAAGACGAATCGGCAAGTCCACGGCATCGGCGCTGTCGACTTTCTCCCCCAGTTGCAGTTGCTCGACCACCACCTTGTTTTCAGCCTTCAACTGGCCTTTGGTGATCATGTAATGCAAGTCCAGGTTCAAACGACCTTTGCGGATTCGGAAGCCCGCGAATTTGCCTGAGTACGGCGTCAGGGTGGTCAACTCGACACGTTTGAAGCTGGTCGCGATGTCCAGCGCCGCCATAGGGTCAAACGGATTCACGCTGCCCTTGATAGTCACCGGTGCATAGCGGTCCACCTTGCCCTTGATGTCGACGCTGGCCGGCCTGGCCTGGCGGCTGTCGATGGTGCCGATCTGGCCGTTGAGTTGTTGAATGGCGGTAGCGAAGTTGGGCGTGAGGCTGAAGTCGGCGAAATTGGCCGAGCCGTCGTTGATCGCGATCTGTCCGACGTGGATACCCAATGGCTTGTCTTTGCTCGCTGCCGGTTTGGCTGACGACTGGGTGCCGCCGTCGGCCGGCTGCGGGATCAGCAGGTCGTCGATGTTGGTGGTGCGGTCCTCGTTGATCATGAAGCGCGCATAGGGTTGCAGCAGGTTGACCTTGTCGATCGACAGGCTGTCGCCATGTTGGTAATTGACCCCTTCCAGCACCAGGCGCTGCCATTTGAGGAAGTCACGGGACTTGAGGGTGTCGAGCGTGTGCAACTGATCCACTTGCGCGCGGCCGGTGACTTGCAGGGTCAGCGGCTCGGTACTTTTCAGGTTGACATCCAGGTTGCTGCCCAGCATGCCGCTGCGCAGTTCCAGACGGATGAACGGGCTGATATAGGACTGCGCGACGCGCAGGTCGATGTCCTGGGTGTTCACTTTCAGCCTGGCGCTGACCGGATTCAGGTTGACCTCGCCGGTTGCCTGGATCTTGCCTTGCTTGCCCAGGCCGGTGTCGACCTTCAAGGTAAAAGGGCTCTGGTTGAGGCTGTCGAAGTTCTGCACATCGACGTTCAACGGGCCCAGCTCCAGGGCTACCGCAGGTTTGGCCTGGCGGTCAGCCAGATGCACCTGGTAGTTGCGCAGTTGCACATCCTTGAGCAGCACTTGCCACGGTTTGTTCGGCGCCGCCGGTGGCGCTTCAGGCGAGTCGGCAGTCGCGGGCGCGGAGGCCGGCTCCGGCGTCCTGGCCGTTTTGTCGGGTTGGCTGGCGAACAGTTTCTGCCAGTCCAGTTGTCCATCAGCCTCCCGGGCCGCCCAGGTTTCGAGTTTGTTGCTGCGGATTTTGCCAATCACCACGTGTTGCTTGGCCAGGTCCACGGTGGTCTCGCTGACGTCCAGGCGTTCCAGGCGTGCCAATGGCCGTCCATCCGGCGCCTTGATTGCAAAGGGCGCAATGCTGGCGGTGGTATTGGTCAGGTTCAGTTCGGTCTCTTTGGCCAGGCTGAATTTATAGTGGGTGCTGAAATTGAGCACACCGTCCTCAAGCACCAACGGCACGGCATCGCGTACATACGGCCACCAGGCTTTCATTTGACCGTCGGTGACTTTCAGCGAGCCTTCGGAGGTGATCGGCACCAGGCTGAAGTTGCCTTTCCAATCGATCTGCCCGCCCTGGGGGCCAGCGGCCACCAAGGTCATGTCGGCGTTGTCTTCCGGCAAGGTGCTGAGGTTTTTCAGCTCGAAGTCGAGTTTGTCGTAGAGAAATTCGATGGGTTCGCTGGGGCGCAGGTCGCGAAAATGCACATAGCCGCCCGCCAGCTTGATGCTGTCGATACGCAGCGGGAAAGGCTTGGCGTCGGGGTCGGCGGGGGTTGGCTCGCTTGGGGGCAATTTGAACAATTGCGCCAGGTTCAACTGGCCGGATTTGTCGAAGAGCAATTCGGTCTTGGGTTGCTCGAGTTGAACATCGGCCAGGTGCAGGGCCCGGGTCCAGAGGCTGTCGATCTGCAGGTTGGCATAGAGGCGCTCGAAACCCAGCTGTTCCTTGCCCGGGTCACCGATCTTCAGGCCCCATAGCGTCAGCTCCAGGCTGAACGGGTTGAGTTCGATACGCTCGATACGCGCCGGCACCGTTGCGTAATTGGCCAACTGCTGGTTGGCAATACGAAGGGCAATGCCGGGCAGAATCAGAAAGCCCAGCAAGCTATACACAGCAAGGGCGGTCAACAAGGCGCCTATGGCGCGGATCAATCCTTTGGGCATGGGTGACAGCCATCTATGTCGAACAGGAGTGCCTTGGAGTATGGCACGTGATTTCGGTTCCGAAGAACAGCCAGGTCTGGGAAACTTCCTACAACTGCAGGATCAGGGTCTTCAGCGGAGGTTGCTGGTCTTTCGATGGAAAGTCCGCTCCCGGTGCCATGATCTGCCACTCGCGCACGGGGCGACCGGCTTTTTCCGCGCAACGCAGCACCTGTTCGCGCCAGTCATCCATGCTCACTTTCGCCAGGTTGTTGCAGCAAATGAGCACGCCATTATCGGCGGTGGCCAACAGTGCGGGCTTGAGCAGGCTTTGGTAGTCGCGCAACAGGTCGACGGTGCCGAAGGCGCTTTTGGCCCAGGCGGGCGGATCGAGCAGCACCAGGTCATACTGGCGCTGTTCCAGGCGCGGATAGCTCGGCAGTTTCTGGCCACGGCGCTGAGTGATCGCAAGGCCGGCCAATTGGCGAATGGCCGGGAAGTAATCGGACTGTACGAACTTCATGGTCGGCAACTGCGGGTTGAGCAGACCGTTCTCGCGACCCACGGCGAGGTTGCCCTCGGCAAAGTCCAGGTTGCAGACTTCTCGTGCGCCACCGGCCGCCGCGCTCAAACCTACGCCACAGGTGTAGGCGAACAGGTTGAGCACGCTTTTACCGGCGCTGTGGTCCTTGACCCAGCCACGGGTGTTGCGCAGGTCAAGGAACAGCAGCGGGTCCTGCCCGGCATGCCGCCCACGCACACGGTAGTTGAGGCCCCATTCGTGACCGACCAGATCCTCCAGCGCGGCAGGTTCGGCGCGGTACACGCTGTCTTCACGGTCGATCCGTGAGTTGCCACGGGAGCGGTCGTTGTACACCAGCAGCAGCTCCAGGCCCATGTATTGGCTGATCAGTTGGTGCAGGTCCAGCAGATCAGCGTTTTGCAGGGATTGGTGGAAGCTTTGCACCAGCAATTGCGGGCCGTAGCGATCGATCGTCAGGCCAGCGGCGCCTTCCTGGCTGCCGTGGAACAGCCGGTAGCAATCGGTGCCTTGTGCATGCAGTTCACTGATCAGGTCTTGGCGATGGTCGAGGGCGGCGCGCAGCGCCTGGTTCAAGGAAGTCATGGAGCGCGCCTTGCTTGCGGGGGAATGAGGACAATGGGGGCGCGCAGTTTAACAGCCCCGGCCTGAACAGGCCGGGGGTTATTTCGAGGCTATCGGTTCAGTCGTTGATCAGCCGCGGTGACGACCGCGGAAGTAGTTGATCAGGCCCTGGGTCGAAGCATCTTCGGCCGAGCTTTCTTCGGCGCCGGTCAGGCGGTTATAAACGCCTTTGCCCAGCTCCTTGCCCAGCTCGACACCCCATTGGTCGAAGGCGTTGATGCCCCAGATGACGCTTTGGACGAACACTTTGTGTTCGTACATGGCGACCAGTGCGCCCAGGCGGCGTGGGCTGATGCGTTCGACCACGATAGTGTTGCTCGGACGGTTGCCCGGGATCACCTTGTGGGGTGCCAGTTTCTGCACATCGGCTTCAGGGATGCCCTTATCGCGCAGCTCCGCTTCGGCTTCGGCGCGTGTCTTGCCGAGCATCAGCGCCTGGCTCTGGGACAGGCAGTTGGCATACAGCCATTGGTGGTGGTCGGAGACCGGGTTGAAGCTGACGATCGGCACGATGAAGTCGGCCGGAATCAGTTGGGTGCCCTGATGCAGCAACTGGTGATAGGCATGCTGACCGTTGCAACCCACGCCGCCCCAGATGACCGGGCCGGTATCGGTGGCGACCGGCGTACCGTCCTGGCGCACGCTCTTGCCGTTGGACTCCATGTCCAACTGTTGCAAATGCTTGGTGATGTTACGCAGGTAGTGGTCGTACGGCAGGATCGCATGGCTCTGCGAACCCCAGAAATTGCCGTACCACACGCCCAGCAAGCCCAGCAGCACCGGCATGTTCTGTTCGAATGGCGCGTTCTGGAAATGCTGGTCCATGGTGTAGGCACCGGACAGCAGTTCCTTGAAGTTGGACATGCCGATCGCCAGGGCGATAGGCAAGCCGATCGCGGACCACAGCGAGTAACGACCACCGACCCAGTCCCACATCGGGAAGATATTCTCTTCGCGGATGCCGAACGCTACGGCCGCTGCGTTGTTGCTCGACACGGCGATAAAGTGGCGGTACAGCTCGGCTTCCGAGCCACCCTGGGCCAGGTACCAGGCGCGGGCGGCCTGGGCGTTTTTCAGGGTTTCCAGGGTGTTGAAGGATTTCGACGAAACGATAAACAGCGTGGTCTCGGCGCGCAGCTTCATGGTCAGCTCGTGGAACTCGCTGCCGTCGATGTTCGCCAGGTAGTGGCAGCGTACGCCCTTGTGGGCGTAGGACAGCAGCGCTTCGGAAACCAGTTCCGGGCCGAGGAACGAGCCACCGATGCCGATGTTCACCACGTCGGTGATCGGCTTCTCGGTGTAGCCACGCCACAGGCCGTCGTGGATACGGCCGACCAGGTCAGTGATCTGGTTCAGCACCTTGTGCACGTCGGGCATGATATTCACGCCGTTGACCGACAATTTGTCGCCAACCGGGCGACGCAGGGCGGTGTGCAGCGCCGGACGGCCTTCCGAGGAGTTGACCGGCTCGCCGGCATACAGCGCGTTGATCGCGTCTTTAAGGCCGACTTCGTTGGCCAGGCCCACCAGCAGGTCACGGGTTTCGCGGGTGATCAGGTTTTTCGAGTAATCGAGGAAAAGCCCACAGCTGCTCAGGGTGAATTCGGAAAAACGCTGGGGGTCGGCATTAAAGGCTTCGCGCATGCTGAAATCCTGCATGGCTTGGCGATGTTGATCGAGCGCTTGCCAGGCGGGCAGCGCGGTAACGTCATGAGGGGTGCGGTAGTACGCCATCGCTGCGGGTTTCCTTTTATTACGGGGACTGCCTTTAGGACACTTCAAAGCCCGGAACCTCCAGTCTTTTAACACGCGACGGGGTCCGGACAGCGCTAACCAGGAGCGCAGGGCGATTACATTAAACCTAGCGTGTCGATATGTCTTGGCTTTGTCTGCGCTGTGGCCGGTACTTTTTTATACCGGCACAGCGATGAAGGCAATCGGCGGGGTGTCGAGAAGGGTCAGTTGAGGTTCAGGTGCAGGTTGTCGATCAGGCGTGTCGCGCCCAGATAGGCCGCAACCAGGATCACAATGTCCCGGTCCTCGGGCGTGGCCGGACGCAAGTGCACGCCTTGACGCACTTCCAGGTAGTCCATACGCAAGCCGGCGGCTTCGATCTGCTGGATGTGCTCGGCGCGCAGCGTGGCGAAATCACGCTCACCGCTTTTGATGGCTTCGGCCATCTGGCTGAGGCTGCGGTACAGCACGGGGGCAATTGCGCGTTGCTCCTGGGTGAGATAACCGTTGCGCGATGACAGCGCCAGGCCGTCAGTTGCGCGGACGGTCGGCTCGCCGATGATCTGGATCGGCATGTTCAGGTCATGCACCATGGCGCGGATCACCGCCAGTTGCTGATAGTCCTTCTGGCCAAACACGGCCATATCCGGCTGGACCATGTTGAACAGCTTGCTGACCACCGTGGCGACGCCTTCGAAATGCCCTGGACGGCTGGCCCCGCAGAGGCCTTCGGACAGCTGCGGAACGCTGACGCGGGTTTGGCCGGTCATGCCGTCGGGGTACATTTCCTCGACCGTGGGCGCGAACAGCAGGTTGCAACCGGCTTGCAGCAGCATTTCCTGATCGGCGGCAAGGGTGCGCGGGTATTTGTCCAGGTCTTCGCCGGCGCCGAATTGCAGCGGGTTGACAAAAATGCTCGTCACCACGAAATCCGATTGCTGCGCGGCCTTGGTCACCAAAGTGGCGTGGCCGTTGTGCAGGTTGCCCATGGTCGGCACGAAGCCGATGCGTTTGCCGGCACTGCGCGCGTGGGTCACGGCGGCGCGCAGTTCACGTAGGGTTTTAACGGTGTTCATGCAGAAAACCCGTGTTCGGTGCCGGGAAAGGTCACGGCTTTGACTTCGCTGACGTAAGCGCTCAGTGCGGCGTGAATGCTGGCCTGGCCGGCCATGAAGTTCTTCACGAACTTGGGCACGTGGCCGCTGATCGACAAGCCGAGCATGTCGTGCAGCACCAGCACCTGGCCATCGGTGGCGGCGCCTGCACCGATGCCGATCACCGGTATCTTGACGGCCTGGGTGATTTCGGCGGCCAGTTCACTGGGCACGCACTCCAGCAGAATCATCGCGGCGCCGGCTTGTTCCAGAGCAATGGCGTCGGCGCGCATCTGGCGTGCCTGGGCTTCATTGCGCCCCTGTACCTTGTAGCCGCCGAGCAGGTTGACCGACTGCGGTGTCAGGCCCATGTGCGCGCATACCGGGACGCCTCGCTCAGCCAGCAGTCGGATCGACTCGGCGAGCCATACGGCGCCTTCGACCTTGACCATGTGCGCACCCGCCTGCATCAGTTTGCCGGCGTTCTGGAAGGTCTGTTCGAGGGTGGCGTACCCCATGAACGGCAGGTCGGCGATGATAAACGCGCCGTCATTGCCACGCTTGACGTTGGCGGTGTGGTACGCGAGCTCGTCGGTGGTGACGGGAAGCGTGCTGTCATTCCCTTGAAGCACCATGCCCAGGGAGTCGCCTACCAGCAACACCTCGACCCCGGCCTGACAGCTGGCGTGGGCGAAGGTAGCGTCGTAGCAGGTCAGCATAGTGATTTTTTCACCTCTGAGCTTGAGGCTCTGCAAGGTGGTCAGGGTAATGTCTGGCATGAAAAGGGTCCTCGTTCAGGCGCTTGGAAACAGCGAGTAACGCGCGTGAGTCTTCGTTTATACAGGCGCACTGTCTTGAGAGCAGTGCTTATAAGGCCTGGATTGCGCCCTTCAGCGCCGGGTTGGCGGCAGCGGGACGCCTATAGTCGTGAGGAGGACACGGGAAGTCAATTGGATGTGTTACCGCATTGTTACGATGGCGGTGTTACTGCTGTTACTGAAGCGATTCGGCAACTTGGGCGCAGCTTTTACGACACAAGAGATCAAAGGTGGGAGGGGCCTTGCCCCCGATAGCATCACCGCCGTACGTCAGATACACCGAGTCGCCTGTATCGCAGGCAAGCCAGCTCCCACATTGACCGAGTCATTCTTGATGTAAGCGTTCCAGCCCGACAAATGGGCAGGCTTTAAGCAGGCCGCTGAGGCTTTGCCCGTCAGGCAGTTGCAGATCGGCAGGCGCCAGCTCGGCCAGCGGATAAAGCACAAACGCCCGCAAATGCATCTGGTAATGCGGCACCTTGAGGCGTGGCTCGTCGATCAGGCGATCACCGAAGAGCAGGATATCCAGGTCCAGCGTGCGTGGCCCCCAACGCTCGAGGCGCTGGCGACCCTGATCGTTTTCGATGGCTTGCAGCGCGTCGAGCAGGTCGAGCGGCGCAAGGTCGCTGTCCAGGGCCACCACCGCGTTGGTGTAGCGCGGTTGGCCGGGAAGCAGGGAGTCACTTTGATAGAAGGCGGATACACCGGCCAGAGCAGTGCCGGGCAATTGCGCCAAAGCTTCGATAGCGTTGCGCAATTGCTGTTGCGGGGCAGCCAGGTTACTGCCCATGCCGATGTAGATACGTTCCACGTTTATTCGCCTGTTGCGCCTGAGGCATCGGCGGCGCTGCGTTTGCGCTTGCTGGAACTGCGGCGACGCTTTTTCGGCCCGTCGCCGGTGCCGTCGCCTTTACTGCCGAGTTCACGAATCATCTCGCGGCGTTGGCTGTCATTGGCGTCCTGGTAGTCGGTCCACCATTCGCCCAGGCCGTCGGTCTGCTCGCCGGCGCTTTCGCGCAGCAACAGGAAGTCGTAGCCGGCGCGGAAGCGCGGATTGTCCAGCAACAGGTCGGCGCGTTTGCCGCTGCGGCGCGGCAGGCGCTCCTGCATGTCCCAGATCTCGCGGATCGGCAAGGTGAAACGCTTCGGAATGGCGATGCGCTGGCACTGCTCGCTGATCAATTCGTGGGCGGCTTCCTGCATGGCTGGGATCGGCGGCATGCCGCGATCCTGCAAGCGCAGTACGCGTTTGGGCAGGGCCGGCCACAACAGCGCGGCAAACAGGAAGGCCGGGGTGACCGGCTTGTTCTGTTTGATGCGCAAGTCGGTGTTGATCAAGGCTTCGCTGATCAGGGTGTGGGTGTACGTCGGGTTGTATTCCAGGGCCTCGGCGCTGGCCGGGAACAGTGGATCGAACAATTGCAGGTCGACGAGCATTTCAAAGGTGTCGGCCGCATAGCCCGAGAGGAACAGCTTGAGCACTTCTTCAAACAAGCGTGCCGACGGAATTTCCCGCAGCATCGGTGCCAGTTCGCGAATCGGCGCGGCTGTGTGTTTCTCGATGCCGAAGTTCAGCTTGGCGGCGAACCGCACCGCGCGCAGCATGCGCACCGGGTCTTCCTGGTAGCGCTGCGTCGGGTCGCCGATCAAGCGGATCAGGTTGTTGCGGATGTCGTGTACGCCGTTGGCGTAATCGAGGATGCGCTCGCTGACCGGATCGTAATACAGGGCATTGATGGTGAAGTCGCGGCGTTGCGCGTCTTCTTCCAGGGTGCCGTAGACATTGTCGCGCAGGATGCGTCCGCTTTCGTTGCGGGAAGACTGGTTGGTGTCTTCCTCTTCATCGTTTTGCGGATGGCCGGCGCGGAACGTCGCGACCTCGATGATTTCGCGACCGAAGTGGATATGCACCAGCTTGAAGCGGCGCCCGATGATCCGCGCATTGCGAAATTCGGCACGCACCTGTTCAGGTGTGGCGCTGGTGGCGACGTCGAAATCCTTCGGCGTGATATTGAGCAGCATGTCGCGTACGCACCCGCCCACCAGGTAGGCCTGGTAGCCGGCGTTCTGCAAACGTTCGACGATGTTCACTGCGTAACGGCTGAATTGAGCGCGCTGCAATGAATGCTGATTGCTGTTAAGCACTTCAGGCGTGCTGCGAATGTGTTGCGTACGACGCAAGGGAGAACGGAATGACTGGAACAACTTCTTCAGCATGGGATGCACTGTTTGAAGGAATGTTCGGCCATAACGAAGAATGACCGCATGATGGGCCGGGATTCTAGCATTTAGTCAGGGGATGGTGTAGGAACAAGCTGCGGGCGTTGCGCCAAAAGCGTTTGAGGGCCAATCCAGGGGCAATCTGTCGGAAACTACAAGGGGAGCCGAAGCTCCCCCAGAAGTAGTTGCGTGCTCTATTTTTATTATTGATTTCGGGCTTCTTGTTTTTGTTGATCGCCCTCGTCATGAAGCTTCACCTTCATGACACTCCCAATCGGGAGCCAAGAGCAAACGGATTGCTTTGGTCGCTGTGTTGCTGATCTACGATCCAACCAGTTCAGGCTCTGCCTTAGGGCAGTTTTTGTTGTTCTCGGCCTGGTTGCGGGGCAAGCCCCAAATGCAACGCCTCTCCAAAAGAATCAGTTAGCTGCGCCTCCGCCGTGTTGTTTTTGTTATGCGTGAGTCGATTCGTCTTATTTTTATTGTCTTGTACAAAGCTTGTTATTGTTTTTGTACTAAGCATATAGCAGGGGGCGTGCCAACTTTAGCGTCGACCAGTAAAGCCGGGGGTTTGAGTCCGATTCGGGTTTTTGAGGGACCAAAAAAAGCCGGGGCTTCGTTACCGTAAGCCCCGGCTTTTGTTACGCGAAATATCCGCGGTAACAGTTTTTTCACATCTGCACGTGTTACCTGTGGCGCGGCCCCTCAACTTTCGCTGGCGACGCCGGTCTTGCGCCGTGGAATGCCCAGGCGCTGGCGACGTTCCCACAGGCACTTGCGGCTCACGCCCAGCTTGCGTGCCAGTTCGGTCTCGGTCATGTGGTCCTGGTGCTCGAGGACGAAATGCTGGAAGTAGTCTTCCAGGGACAAATCTTCCGTCGGCTCGTGGCTGGTATTGCTGCCCGCGCCCTGTTGCGGCGCCAGGCCGATGAAGTCGTCGTCGTCCAGATCGCTGAGTTCGATATCGATGCCCAGCAGCTCGGCGGATATTTCCGGGCTTTCCGACAGGATGACCGCACGCTCGACGGCGTTTTCCAGTTCGCGCACGTTGCCCGGCCATGAGTAATGCCGGATCGCCTGCTCCGCGTCGGGCGCAAATTTCAGGTCGGTACGGTTGATGCGTGCGCTCTGGCGCAGCAGGAACGCCTGGGCGATTTCGTTGACGTCGGCGCCCCGCTCACGCAGTGCCGGCAGCTTGAGCGCAATCACGTGCAAGCGGTAATACAAGTCTTCGCGGAATTGGCCGATTTTGGCCAGGCTCTTGAGGTCACGGTGCGTCGCGGCGATCAGACGTACATCGACCTTTTGCGATTGCACCGACCCGACCCGGCGAATTTCGCCTTCCTGCAACACGCGCAACAAGCGCGCCTGGGCTTCCAGGGGCAGCTCGCCGATCTCGTCGAGGAACAGCGTGCCGCCATCGGCCGCTTCGACCAGGCCCGCGCGCCCGGCGCTGGCACCGGTGAACGCGCCTTTTTCGTGGCCGAACAATTCGGACTCGATCAAGGATTCGGGGATTGCCGCGCAGTTCACCGAAATCATCGGTGCCTTGGCGCGCCTGGACAGGTTATGCAGGGCGCGGGCCACCAGTTCCTTGCCGGTGCCCGACTCGCCCTGGATCAATACATTGGAGTCGGTCGGCGCGACCTTGCGGATCTTGCTGTAAAGGTCCTGCATGGGCGGGCAGGAACCAATGATGCCGATCTCGCCGTTGCTGTTGTCGACGCCCGGTTTGTCGGCAGCTTTGCCTGCCGGGCGTTGTTCGACCGGCGCATTGCTGGCCGACTGGCGGTCACGCAGGATGCGCGCCACTGCCTGAAGCATCTCGTCGTGGTCAAAAGGCTTGGCGATGTAGTCCACCGCGCCCATCTTCATCGAGTCCACCGCCGAGCGCAGGCTGGCGTAGCTGGTCATGATCAGCACCGGCGTGCCCTGGCCGAGCTTGATCAATTCGGTACCCGGTGCGCCCGGCAGACGCAGGTCGCTGACGATCAGGTCGAACGTGGGAATGCTGAACCGCTCCTGGGCTTCCTGCACCGAGCCGGCTTCGCTGACCTGGTACTGATTACGTTCAAGCAGGCGACGCAAGGCAGAGCGGATAATGGTTTCGTCTTCGACGATCAAAATGTGCGGCATTGATTCAATTCTCTCGACGGTCTCAGTTCACAGCGGACGTCGCTTCGACATGACGCGGCAAGGTCACCCGAATACGGGTGCCGCGTTGGCTTTCGGTGTCAGCCGGGCTGTCGATGGTGATTTGTCCATAATGCTCTTCAACGATGGAATAGACCAGTGCAAGGCCCAGACCGGTACCTTCACCCGGGTCCTTGGTGGTGAAGAATGGTTCGAACAATCGGTCCATGATGTTCTGTGGAATGCCGCTGCCTTCGTCTTCCACGATCAGGTCGACCGTGTGCTCGAAAGCCTCGCTCTTGACGCGGACTGCACTGTGCGGGGGGGACGCGTCGCGGGCGTTGGACAGCAGGTTGATCAGGACCTGGGCCAGGCGTTGCGAGTCGCCATCGACCCAATGGTCCGGGTCGCACAAGTTAAAGAACTGTACTTCGAAATTGCGCCGGTTCAAGGCCAGCAGCCCAATGGCATCCTGCGCCACCTCGGCCAGGCATACCGCTTCGTCCTGATTCTGGTGGGCGCCGGAGTGGGCGAAGCTCATCAGTGACTGCACGATGCGCGACACGCGCTTGGTCTGCTCAAGGATTTGCCCGCTGATCTCGGTGATTTCATCGTCTTCCTCACGTTCTTCCCGCAGGTTCTGCGCCAGGCAGGCGATACCGGTGATCGGGTTGCCGATCTCGTGAGCCACGCCAGCGGCCAGGCGACCGATGCTGGCCAGGCGCTCGGAGTGCACCAGCTTGTCTTCGAGCATCTGCGTGTCGGTGAGGTCTTCGACCAGTAACACCAGGCCGCTGTTACCGGGTGCGAGGGGCTCGTCAATGGCGGCCTTGTGCAAGTTCAGCCAGCGGGTCTGGCCGTCGAGGGCCAGGTGCTGCTTGTGCAAATGCTCGTCGGGCAGGTTGATAAAGCCCTGGAGCAGTTCTTTCCAGGGGTCACCCAGGGTATTGAGGCGAGAGCCGACCACGCGTTGCGCGGCGATACCGGTAAGCTCTTCCATGGCCTTGTTCCACATCAGGATTTCCTGGTCCTTGGCCAGGGAACACACGCCCATCGGCAGTTCCTGCAGGGTCTGGCGGTGATAACGGCGCAGGGCATCGAGTTCGGCGGCCAGGCCGGTGAGGCGCGAGTGGTAGTCCTCGAGCCGGCTTTCGATGAAGTGGATGTCTTCGGTCACGTAGTTCTCGCCGCCCGCCTTGTAGGGCAGGAAGGTTTCCACCATGTCCTGGGACACGCTGGGGCCCATCAGCCCCGACAGGTTGGCTTCGATACGGTCACGCAAACGCCGCAGGGCATAGGGCCGGCGCTCGTCGAACGGCAGGTACAAATCGCGCAAGGCCTGCTCGACTTCCTTTTGCGCGGCCTTGGCACCGAGTGGCTTGGCCAGTTGCGTGGCGAATTCCTGGGGCGAGGCCGCGTGCAGCTCGCGGCGTTGCGGGCGGCGCACGTTGTCCACTGCGCAGGCTTCGGCGGCGCTGATTTCTTCGGGGCTGGCATTGGTGAACAACGAGATCAGCGTGAACATCAGCACGTTGGCGGCCAGCGAGGCGATCGCGGCCATGTGCCAGCTGGTGTCGTCCAGCACGTAAATCATGTTCAGCAAGGGGATATAGAACCCCTGCAGGTTGCCGACCAGTGGTAGCAACATAGTGACCAGCCACACCAGGATGCCCGCCAGCAACCCGGCGATGAAGCCACGGCGATTGGCGGTGGGCCAGTACAGTACCGACAGCACGCCCGGCAGGAACTGCAAGGTGGCGACAAAAGCCACGATGCCGAGGTTGGCCAGGTCCTGTCCGGCACCCAGCAGCAGATAGAAGGCGTAGCCGGCCATGATGATGGCGACGATCAGCGCGCGACGTGTCCATTTCAACCAGCGGTAGATATTGCCCTCGGCCGGTGGCTGGTACAGCGGCAGCACCAGGTGGTTAAGCGCCATTCCGGAGAGGGCCAGCGTGGTGACAATGATCAGGCCGCTGGCCGCGGACAAACCGCCGACATACGCCAGCAGCGCCAGGGCCGGGCTGTTGGCCGCGATACCGATGCCCAGGGTGAAATACTCGGGGTTGGTGGTGGCCCCCAGTTTCAGGCCGGCCCAGAGGATCAGCGGCACCGCCAGGCTCATCAACAGCAGGAACAGCGGCAAACCCCAGCTGGCGCTGACCAGCGAACGTGGGTTGAGGTTCTCGGTGAAGGTCATGTGGTACATGTGCGGCATCACGATCGCCGACGCGAAGAACACCAGCAGCAGTGTTCGCCACGGGCCTTCCTGCAGCGGCGTGTGCAGCGCGGCCAGGGCGGTCTGGTTTTGCAGCAACCACAATTCCAACTGTTGCGGGCCGTCGAACACGCCGTAAAGCGCGTAAAGGCCGACACCGCCGATGGCAATCAACTTGATCACCGACTCGAAGGCAATCGCGAACACCAGGCCCTGGTGTTTTTCGCGGGTGGCGATATGGCGTGAGCCGAAGAAAATCGTGAACAGGCTGATCAAGGCGCAGAAGGCCAGGGCAACGCGATGTTGCACGGGCTCGCGGGTGAGGATGCTGATGGAGTCGGCCACTGCCTGGATCTGCAGGGCCAACAACGGCAGCACGCCGATCAACATGAAAATCGTGGTGAGCGCACCGGCCCAGGTGCTGCGAAAGCGAAAGGCAAACAGGTCCGCCAGGGAGGACAACTGATAGGTACGCGTGATTTTCAGGATCGGGTACAGCAGCACCGGCGCCAGGAGGAACGCGCCGGACACCCCGAGGTAGCTGGAAAGGAAGCCATAGCCGTATTGATAGGCCAGGCCCACCGTACCGTAGAACGCCCAGGCGCTGGCGTACACGCCCAGGGACAAGGTGTAGGTCAAGGGATGGCGAATGATCGCCCGCGGAATCATTCCGCGCTCACTGATCCAGGCGACGCCGAACAACGCCGCCAGGTAGGCGGCGCTGATCAGCAGCATCTGGGTGAGGCTAAAGCTCATCGGCATCTTTTTGGCTCTGCAGGATGAAAGTCACGACGATCAGGATCAGCCACAGCAGATAAGGGCGGTACCAGGCGCCCGTGGCGTCGATCCACCAATCCATGATGGCGGGGGAAAACAGGTAGATCCCGACGACCAGCAGCAGGACCAATCGATAGATGTACATGTTGGCCTCTGATTGAAAAACTGCGGCGATGGTAACGGATGCCCGGCAAGCTGCAAGCGCCTTCAGCTCAATTGCGCTTCGGCCAGCGTGAGTGTGCGCGGGATCAGTGTGGCATCCCACTGCTGGATGCCCCAATCCAGCAGTTCCCGTGGGCTTGCGTAAAGCAGTTCGTCTACGACCGGCTGACCGAGGGCGCGCAGTGCTCTGAGCAGCAACGGCGCGGCCTGGTCCGCGGTCAGCGGTGGCGAACGGTACGATTTGCCCAGTTTGTTACCGTCGGGCTGGACGATCAGCGGCACGTGCAGATAGCGCGGCTGGCGCAGGCCGAGCAATTCCTGCAGGTAAAGCTGGCGGGGCGTGGAATCGAGCAGGTCGGCACCGCGCACGATGTCGGTAACCCCTTGCCAGGCGTCATCCAGCACCACGGCCAATTGATAGGCGTACAGGCCGTCGCGGCGGCGGATGATGAAGTCGCCCGCATCACGCCCCAGATGCTGTCGGAATTGGCCCTGTACCCGGTCGGTAAAATGATATTCGAGCTCGGGTACGCGCAGACGGATAGCGGCATCTTGCTGGTCGTGGCCAGCATTGCGGCAAAGTCCGGGGTAAATCCCGTTGTAGGGCTCCAGCTGTTTGCGCGAGCAGGTGCAGGCGTAGGCCAGGCCGTGGTTGAACAGGTCGTTCAGTACCTTGGCGTAGGCCTCGTGTCGCTCGCTTTGCCGGACCTGTTCGCCGTCCCATTCAAAGCCGTAGCTCTCAAGGGCATGCAGAATTGCCGCCTGGGCGCCGGGTTCTTCCCGGGGCGGATCGAGGTCTTCCATGCGCATCAGCCAGCGGCCGTGGTTGGCGCGGGCGTCGAGGTAGGAGGCGAGGGCGGCGACCAGGGAGCCGAAGTGCAAATGGCCGCTGGGCGTAGGGGCAAAACGCCCGATATAGGTAGAGGCAGTCATGGGCCGGATACTACTGGAAAATCGGTAAACGCCAGAAACAAAAATGGGGCGTTCGCACGCCCCATTCGTTCAGCTCGGCAGGTATTACTTGCCGACCTGTTTTTCCTTGATTTCGGCCAAGGTCTTGCAGTCTACACAGAGGTCCGCGGTCGGGCGGGCTTCCAGGCGACGAATACCAATCTCGACGCCGCAGGATTCGCACCAGCCGTATTCTTCGTCTTTGATCAGTTGCAGGGTCTTGTCGATCTTCTTGATCAACTTGCGCTCGCGATCGCGGGCGCGCAGTTCGAGGGCGAACTCTTCTTCCTGGCTGGCACGGTCGGCCGGGTCAGGGAAGTTGGCGGCTTCGTCCTTCATGTGGTCAACGGTACGATCAACCTCCTGCATCAAGTCTTGTTTCCACTTGTTCAGGATCTTGGTGAAGTGCAAGCGCATGGGCTCGCCCATGTACTCCTCACCTTTCTTCTCTACGTAAGGTTCGAAGCCGCTGATGCTTTGCTTTTCTTGGGTGGACATGAATAGACCGCCTCTCACTCTTCTAATCCATTGCGCAGGATTGCAACGTCACCGACACCTGCCGGCCCTGCGGCTGCAAGCGGGCGAACTTACCAGATAGATTCAGGGTGCGCCACTCCCGGTTGTCGAGCCTGTCGCGCCGGGGTTGCAAACTGCAGGGCCCCGTCGTGGCTGGGTATGTCGCGTCTGGAATGTTGATTTTAGTCGTTTTGCCGGCGCTTGCCCGAGCCGTGAAGTCGGCCGGGCAGGCAATAGAGCATGTTTTAGCGCCAGGGTTCGGTAGAATCCGGATTTTGTCCTCACCGTCTAAGGAAGGCTAATGGCTCAGCCCTACAGTGCGCGCAGTCGCGCCATCGAACCTTTTCATGTCATGGCGTTACTGGCGCGGGCCAATGAGCTGCAATCAGCCGGCCGCGACGTGATCCATCTGGAAATCGGCGAGCCGGACTTCACCACCGCCGAACCGATTATCCAGGCTGGCCAGGCGGCCCTGGCCAACGGCAAGACCCGCTACACCGCCGCCCGTGGGCTGCCCGAGTTGCGTGAAGCGATCAGCGGTTTCTACCAGCAACGCTATGGGTTGGACATCGATGCGCAGCGCATTCTGATCACGCCCGGCGGCTCCGGCGCGCTGTTACTGGCCAGCAGCCTGCTGGTGGATCCGGGCAAGCACTGGCTGCTGGCGGATCCAGGCTATCCCTGCAACCGGCATTTTTTGCGCCTGGTCGAGGGCGCGGCGCAGTTGGTGCCGGTGGGACCGGACGTACGCTATCAATTGACTGCGGGCCTGGTGGCAGAACACTGGAACCCGGACAGCGTGGGCGCGCTGGTTGCCTCCCCGGCCAATCCTACCGGGACCATGCTCACTCGGGACGAACTGGCCGGGCTATCGAGCGCCATCAAAGCGCGTGACGGCCACTTGGTGGTGGACGAGATCTATCACGGCCTCACCTACGGCGCAGACGCCGCGAGCGTGCTGGAAGTCGATGACGATGCTTTCGTCCTGAATAGTTTTTCGAAGTATTTCGGCATGACCGGCTGGCGCCTGGGCTGGCTGGTGGCACCCCCGGAAGCGGTCGGTGAATTGGAGAAGTTGGCGCAAAACCTCTACATCAGCGCGCCGAGCATGGCCCAGCATGCGGCGTTGGCCTGTTTCACCGCGCAAACCCTGAGCATTCTGGAGGAGCGTCGCGCCGAATTTGGCCGGCGCCGTGACTTCCTGCTGCCGGCTCTGCGCGAGTTGGGGTTCAGGATCGCCGTGGAGCCGGAAGGGGCGTTCTATCTCTATGCGGATATCAGCGCGTTCGGCGGTGATGCCTTCGCGTTCTGTCGGCATTTCCTGGAGACAGAATATGTAGCGTTTACTCCCGGGCTGGATTTCGGGCGTTATCAAGCCGGTCATCACGTGCGGTTTGCCTACACGCAAAACCTCGACCGGCTACAAGAAGCGGTGGAGCGGATTGCCCGTGGCTTGCGGAGCTGGCAAGGCTGATGCGTTTTCATCCTCCTCTCGAAGAAGGGCGGCTGATCCGCCGCTACAAGCGCTTTCTCACCGATATCGAAACCGTTACCGGCGAGTTGCTCACCATTCACTGCCCGAACACCGGTTCGATGCTCAATTGCATGGTTGAAGGTGGCCAGGTGTGGTTCAGCCGTTCCGCCGACCCCAAGCGCAAGTTGCCAGGCACCTGGGAAATCGCCGAAACGCCTCAGGGCCGGCTGGCATGCGTCAACACGGCACGCGCCAATCAGTTGGTCGAGGAGGCATTGCGCGCCGGCGTCATCACTGAGCTCAACGGTTTCACTGGGTTGAAGCGAGAAGTGCCTTACGGTCAGGAAAAAAGCCGGATCGATTTTCGCCTGGAATACCCGCAGGGGGCCGCATTTGTCGAAGTCAAAAGTGTCACGTTGGGCTTTGATGGCAGCTCAGTGGCGGCGTTCCCCGATGCGGTGACCCAACGCGGTGCCAAGCACCTGCGGGAGCTGGCTTACCTGGCGCGTGAAGGTGTGCGGGCGGTGCAGTTGTATTGCGTGTGTCTATCGGGTGTTGATGCGGTGCGGCCCGCCGAGGAAATCGACGCGGGCTATGCCACCGCATTGCGTGAAGCCAAGGCTGCCGGCGTTGAAGTCTTAGCTTACGGTGTACGGGTCACGCACGAAGAAATACGCATTGAGCGGCCGATCCAGATCGTTCTGGGTAATTGAACGTCGTTGCGGACTTCCTTACCATCATGACAGACGGCGAAGCCTGGTCACGCATCGACCAGGTCACGCCCAATCTACTTGTTTAAGGTGGTGGCCCAACGGATCGAATTAAGAATGGAAGTCTGAAGTGGGGTTGAAGGTGCCCACCCCAACAACTCGCGGGCCAGCTTACTCGATGCATAACCGCCAATGATGTCGCCCGGACGTCGCCCGGCCCTGTTTACGACCAATTCAGATTTAGTGGCACTCATGAATGCCAGCACAAACTCCTCTACAGTAACGCCTCGCTCGGAACCCAGGTTGATGACAGGCATTCCAAACCGGTTCAGCGGCACCGATAAACTATTGTTGTTAAAGGCAAGCGCAGCCAGCACGTGTGCGGCGGCAAGGTCTGCGACGTCCACAAAATCCCGGACCGTAGAACCATCCCGAGTATTCCAGTCAGTGCCGTTGATTTGAAATGGCTTCCTTGATGCTGCGCATTGGATCAGCGAATTTAAAAGACTGCTTTTATTGTCGCCTCTGAAGCCCGTTCTGAATGAGTGATCACTGCCAATGGGGTTGAAATATCGGAAAGTGAGAAATTGAAAGTCCCTTGCGTTAGAAATATCTTTGAGTGCCAGTTCAAGAAAGTATTTGGATCTGGCATAGGGACTCATTGGGACAGGGTTTGAATGCTCGTCAAAGCGATGTGCATTGTCCGCGCTGTAAAGAGCTGCAGTTCCGCTTAAAATTAACTTATTGACGCCCAAATCAAGCAGATGGTTGACCATGCTTACTGACTTTGAAAAATTATTTTCATAATAAGTGTCTGGTTGTGTTATGGATTCGGCGACGTCAATTTTTGCTGCACAATGAACGACCAAGGAAAGGTCAGGATGAGCCTTTGCAATCTGCGTGAGAAGTTGTCGGTCAGAAATATCACCTTGATAGTATGAAACCGTCCCAGAGGCTTTTTCAGTGGGGCAAGGCTGCTCATCAAGGATAACCGGATGATGCCCGGCGTCGGCAAGTGCCAAGCAAATTGTGCTGCCTATGTAGCCGGCGCCTCCAGTTATGAGGATTTTCATTTAATACTCCTGAATAAATCTAAGAACGTGGATGTCGCCGTCGCCAGCTGATCTTGCGGGCAAGCGAAATTAAATCTGATCCAGCCGGGCGAACCAAACTCGTGACCGTCGGATACTGCGACGCCTGCTTGTAGAAGATTGGCAAAAACGTTCCCGTCGGCCGCCCTAGTATCAATCCATGCAAGGTAGGTTGCTTCTGAGGGGCTGTAATTAAGGGACGTATGACGCAACGTAGTTTGGATGATGTTCTGGTTGATCTTCAACTGCTGCAGCAATGACTGGAGCCAATTGGAGCAATTGAAGTAAGCACTTTCAAGCGCCACGAGCCCCAACGCGTTTATACCGGTGGCAAAAAAAGCCTGGGTCTCTTTAAACTTCTCGCGAATCGTTGTGGATGGGATAACGGCATAGCCTACGGATATGCCAGCTAAATTAAAAGTCTTACTAGGCGATAGAAGCGTAATAGATTTGTTTTCCAGTCCCTTTATTGATCCCGCTGGAATATGACGACAGTCACCGAGAATTATATCCGCGTGAGCCTCATCCGAAATAACGACTGTGTCAAGATCTTTGATATTGAATGCTAGCCTTTCAAGCTCCTCTCGGGTTGAAACAATGCCGGTCGGATTAGTAGGGTTGCAGAGAATAATTGCCGATGGCCTGGTCCGCCTAATTTGACCGAGATCGCTAGTCGTGAACGGCTTGCTGTTCTCGGTCAGCGCTATTGCCCACTGCGTAAAATTAAATCCCTTGCTTAAATTAAGCAGCTTGCCGTAGTTAGGCGACTGCACAGCAATGGTCCCATGGGGGCATGTGCTCTTGATAGAGATTCGAACACCCGATATTGTATTAGGAACTATAACAATCCATTCTTCTCGTATGCCCCAATCATACTGCTTTATGCACCATTGTTGAATGGATTTGTAGACAGAGCGTGGAATGTTTGGATAGGAAAAATGCCCCTCTTCAATTCTTTCTCTAACGGCAGAAAGTATGGGGTCTGGCGTTGCAAAACCCATATCCGCTACCCAGTGAGGTTGTGCGCCGGGATATTTAGCTAGCGCCAGTGTATTTGTCGCTTGACGGGTGATCGGGCGTAATCCGGTCATTTGAATAATTCACTCATTGCGGTGAAATCCAATTCGTCATAGCCGATGCTTTGATCCGACTCTAAAATAGAAAATAGGCAGTGAGACAAGTCTAATTTGTAATCGCTGAATTCATCCAAGGCGTACTTTATGTCCTTTTTTGCATATTTTAACTTGCAATGTATATCCTGATGGTTTCGTGCCAGGCTTTGATTAAGCTTTTGTTGCGCAATTGAGTTCATCCAGAAGTCATCGTGTGAAGTGATTATCGTGGCAGCCAGTTCGTTCTGAGGCAGCGCCTCCAGTAGCCTTAGCATTTGACCTAAAAGCCCGAGCGCAGTCAGTCCCCACAGGTTATAGAATAATTTAAATTGAGTGGCTGCGCCGATATGGTCGAACGTATAGACTTTCGAAGAGGTCGTATTAAGGAATGGGTCATGTTGAGTGTCTACCCTTTGCGAATGGGCGAAATATATCAGGCTCCCTTTCAGTGATCCTGTTTTGCTACCAGTAAAAGGGGCCTCAATAAAATTCAGTCGTTCGTCGTTAAAGGAGTTTCCTATTTGCTTGATGGCTTCACAGGTGAGTGTCGAAAGTTCAATGAACACTGTTTTGAATGCATGGCTGGCAAGCGCGACTGCTAAAATATTGCTCCAGACGCGTGTAGAAATTTCTGCGTTGGGAAGACAAGAAACAATATAGTCATATTTCGACAGATCGATAAAGTTCAATCTTGTCTCTGTCCGAGAGTAATAGTCAACTTTCCAGTCAGCACTACTGAGGCGTTCGGCCAGTGAAGTAGTAATCAATCCTTTTCCAACAAAAAGGATGTTATGCATAGTTGCAACCATTCAGCGTGAAAGATTCTGACAACTTGCCGAGCTTATACGGCGTGATGGGTGATATTCCGAAATTTTCCAGAAAGGGAAGGTTGACCACTGCCGACGTGCATCGCAAGGTCGGCGAACATGTGTGATCTTGGATATCCAGCGTCGATAATCCTTTTACCCCTACGTCAGGGGTGCGGTAGTTCCGAAATGTGAGATGTGGGAGTAATAAGATATCTTCAATCTCGTTGTCAGTGGAACTTAAGGTTATAGAGTTTTCCGTGCGGTTCCAATCAAATTGACTATGGTCGTTTTCCATTTCTACAGTGCCAATGTCTTTCATGTAGCCCAATAATGCTCCGCGCGCGATGGAGTGAGGGGCGTCGACTACGGCAAGTACCGGGAAATAGTAACGAGCAGAGCGCCATGTAATGGCGACTTTTAATATGGCTTCATGACTTGTGATGAAGTCTTCATCAGTAAAGCAAGTTGAACGCATTTTTGAAATGGTCAGAAGAAAGGTATTGCTGATCGCAGCATCAGTAGGCAACACACGCAGCGCCTGTGATAGGGCAGGCTTTGGCGCTTTAACAGAAAAGTTTGCTTCAAATTGAATGTGAAGATTTTTACATTGAAACTTCCAAGGGGCTATCATTATGTATGCCTCTGAGTGAGTTTTAGTTGAAACGACATCAATGTCTTCCTAGATGCCAGGCCTTGCATAATCGAGTGAATTGTTTAAGCGTAGATGATGGAGAACTCTAAAGAGAAGCAACGCTACGACGCTGCATGTCGCGAAAGATAAAGGCGTTCCGCCAAACTCATACAGTAGAGGCCCCGCGAAGTAACCGATGGTGACTCCTGCAAACGTATACAGTCCACGCGTGCCATTTGCTTTAGCGGTCAAACCATGAGGAATCATGCGCTGAAACTGGTTATGAGACCTAAGGAACATAATTTGAAATGAGAATCCGATGATAAAGGAAAGCGTGTTTACCACCACGAACGACGTCGTATAAATAAAAGCCGATTCAGCGACAACTATGCTGATGATTAGCAGCTCGTATCGGTTGAAGCGATGATTGAAAAAGCGCTCGAACATACTATTGGCAATAATTAAGCCGATGACTTGCGAGAACAAAATGGTTGAGTAAAGTTGAGTGGGATTAATTGATATGCTTTGGCAATATCTGAGTAGTATGCTTAGAAATAGTCCTGACAATAGCATGCCGATAAAGATAAAATGGTGAGCCGACGTCATCGCGCAAACTGTGATGGTTGCGGGTTTAACTGAGGTAGAATGTTTTGAGTGAGGCGCGACCGACGACGTACAGCTGCTTAAAATAACGGAACTTATGAGCAGGCAAAAGGCAAGGTGCAGATAGTTGTCAGCCGCCGTCACGGCCAGGAGTAATGGCGCCAGTGCCATCGCTAGCGTTATGGATAACTGCATGCGAGTATGTGCGTGGGATAATTTGGATTTATCTACTTCGAGGTTTATGGTTGAAAGTCGTTTAAAGTTTATTATGCGAAGAATAGCGCCGATGTTGAATGTCAACAGACAGCCCCAAATGAGCGCTTCGTTACGGTTGAACAAGAAGAACGATACAGATGCAATGAGCGTAAATAAACCAATCAAGCAAAGAAAACGTTTTTGACTAAAACTGTCTATACAGGGGGCAATGGCCACGCCTATGAAAACAGTCGATGCGGACATGGCACTTAGAAATAACGACATTTCTAACCCGGAAAGATCCAAATGGTTAACAATGAGCGGTATTGAGGCTTGGGTGAACCGCTCAGTGAGCGAAATTACAAAGCAAAGCAGTATGATGATCTGGTTTTTGGTACGCTTCACTGCCTTTCCTTTTGATTATGTCCGCCGCTGGGTTTTCCAATAATGAGCTACAGTTATCGACCGTTAAGGCGATCCAGTTGATCGGGAAACGCCCATGTCTAAAGAATTCGCGCGGTAAAGGCACCACACCATTGTTGGAGTAAATTGGGATTTAATATAAAGTTCATCGAGTGTTTGATCAAATGTCGAGCTGCTCGTCAACGCCGAGGCTACCTCTCCTTTTTTGTAGAGTTGATAGGCATGGATTTTCGATTGAGTGTATTTAATTTCTTTGTATGAGTTCAGGTCGGCTATTAGTGAGCACGTTGACGGGTGTAGTGCAATCGAGTCATAAGACTTGTGCAATAACGCCATAGGCAGTGTTTTTTCAAACCAGACGCTTTGTAGTTCGAATGAATCCAAGTATTCGAAGTGAAAATCTACCCACGAAAATTGTTTACCGTCGCGGTATTCTCTAAATCCCGCCGGCACTAATAACCTCGTCTTGAATTTTTTTGCATGTTCAATCGCTGCATGAAAGGTCGAGTGTAAAGATACAGTGGATCCAGTACTCGCAGCTTGTGTGTGTGAATCGGTTCCGATAGGGCCGAGGGTCGTTATTATATCGATCATTCAATGGGCTCTTAAAAATAAGCTTTCTGGTTTACTTAACTTGTTGTTTTCCAAAAATACGGCTTGGATTATCTTGTCGGCCTGCTGGTCTTCACTTGAGAAATAGAGGGCTGTCGAATCAAGGAAAGTCGCACTTTCAGTTATAAGCCTGTGCTGTGTAATTAAGTTTTTTAGATGCTGTGCGACAGATTCCAACTGATCATCTGGCAGGTCTCGGTTGACAATGTGTTCGACAAGGGCAGTGCTTACCTCGGGAAAGCGGTGAGGTATCAATTCGTGTTCGAATACGAAACGTCGTCGTTCTGGATATTCAGATAGATAGAGTAGTTTTAAACAGGTGATACAAATTTTGCTATAAAGCCTGCGTGCGACGTGTGCTGTTGAGCTCGTTAATTGAGCATTGTAGTACGCCAGAGGTTGTGTCTGGTACGCCAGGAATTCATCTGCCCGGTGTCCACTAAAGTCAGGTTTCTGCAAGAGAAGACCATTGTCTCCGAACCAATCAAGCTCCATGGAAAGGATTGCGTTTGAAGGGTGCTTTAAAGCTTCGCTGCTCATCAATATCAGCGAACTGCACTTCTCGTAGGCGTTCTTACAACACAAGGTTTGCGGTATATCTTTAGGGTCTATGAGGCAAAGTACATCAATGTCTGATGTGTAGTCATGTCGAGAGGTATTCTTGCGTGCCTCGCCTCTGGCTGTTGATCCAGTTAGCGCGAGCGTATAAACGATATCCTTGTCTGTTAGACGACTTAAAAAGTCTTCTTCGATGAAATTCATGAGTTAACATCCGTTTCTATGAGCGTTCTTTGTGTCGTCACTTCAGTTGTCAATCGCTAGCCAAAAGCACCGCTGGCCATGCTGTTAAACATGGCATAGGCGGATTGCACTTCACTCACATACTGTGTTTTCGGGGCGTCGAGAGGTGTAATATTTGTTGAAATAACATCAATTTTATTTGTTTGCGGATTTTGTTGATAACTCACTGTTACCGAAATCGCGTAATGCGTGCCACAGAGGCTGAAGCAGACATTCATATACTCTGGTGTCATGAGAGGCAATTGATTGAACAGCGAATACACGGCCAGCGCACACACCCGTGCTTGACACGCGGCCGCGAATGCCGATTTTGGCAAGCTGTGAGCGTCTGCTGCGTCGCCAATAACATGAACGTTCGCAACCTTCAAAGACTCGAATGTCTGTGTATTTACCGGGCACCAACCGTTCTCGCCAGTCAGGCCGTTTGCAGCGGTGAAAAGGTCGGCTTTTTGTCTCGGAATAATATTGATGACATCGCCCTTGAAAGCCCCTGCCTGGCACACAAGTTCCCGCGTGTCCGGCCTCAATTCTGTAACCGTTCCGCCCTGTTGGGCGCCGATCCAGGTAATGATGCTTTCTGCGGTCCCGTACCCATACAACTGCTTCCAAGCCAATTCGAACTGGGCTTGCTTGGGAAACCTCTCTTTGGAGTCGAGGAAGATAATCTTTGAGTTTGGCTTATGCGCGATAAGGTATTCGGCGATCTGACTCACTCGCTCATACGGCCCCGGCGGACACCTGTATTCTGTGTTGGGAGCCGACATCAGAACCGTACCGCCGTCCGGCATTTCTTCCAGTTGTTTTTTCAGGGCACTCAACTGGTCTTTCCCTTTCCAGGCGTGTGGAAAAACATCAGCAAGCCCTTCGCTATGACCCTTAATATGGTCAAAATCAAAGTCGATACCAGCAGCCACAATGCATCGATCGTACCGGTGGGTGGTGTTTGGTGTTTTTACTACTTTTTGAGTAGCATCAATTGTCAGCGCACGCTCATGCACGACATTTATCCCTTCAGATACGAGCTTTTTATAGTCGAACGTCAAGGTCTCTTCATTACGTTTTCCTGTCAGGCACTCCGCACTGAGCGGGCCCGAGAAGTATTCCGTATACTCTTCAATTAATGTTATTACAGTGTTGGGTATGAGACGTTTTAGCGTGCGAGCGAATGTGGCACCTGCAAACCCCCCACCCACCACTACAACTTTATAAACTTTTGCCTGTGACATCTTAATTGAAGGGCCTGCCGCTGCGTCTAGTGCAGCTATTCCGGCGCCCGTGATCAACCATTTAAGGAGAGTTCTACGATCATCTATCATTGTATCTTCCGAATTCACACGTACTGCCTGACGCCTGCTTGCGTATGCCAAGCGGTACACTAAAAACCCAATCGGATTTAGTGCCCTTAACAGGCCTTGGCAGCAAGCTCTCTATGAAGATGGAACAAGAAAGAAGTTATTTAACTACGTCTGCAAAGTAAGATTGCGAGTTTTGAAGATATATTTTAGGGATGTTCAGGTCGCCGTACTTTTCTGAGTGCTTGCCTACATAAGCGCCCCGGTTTTCTTGTGGACCAAATGCTTGGAAGGTTTTTTCGTAGGCCGCTCTATCTTTGAGTATTGTGATATGAATGAGCGGCTCACCTAATTTTGTAGGAATTAGGTTAATGGACTCAGTCGTTTTTTTGTCACTGCTGCCATGCGCTTTGAAGTTCGCCGCTTGCTCTTTAGTGAAAGATTCAAGAAATTCCTGCTCCATGCCTTTGGGAGGATTGAACACTATCACTACAGCTTTCTGCGGCGCTAAGGCAGCCTTGGCATCCTCTGCCATGGCTTGGGTAGCATTGATGCTCAGTGCGATTGATATCATAGACAGCGCTATGCAGCGTTTCATGAAATTCCTTTTCCACTTTTCTGTGATTCGATGGTTGGTGCGTAACCCCATTAATGCGTTAGTTGTGCGGGATTACACGAGTCGATAGTTAAGGCCACAGGATTCATAATCGGCAAGTTGTAATATGTTTCAAAGTGTTTATTTGTACAAATCTATCTTTTTTGTACATAGGGTGTTTGACTGTCAATGCGTAGGGTTCGCTATTAGTACCGTTGTGGCTGATTTGTTTTTAAGTGAATATCGTCCTTGACCTTTCGAGACTTCGCACTATAAATTAATAAGCAGTCGGTTGGCGCGCCATGTAGTTATAGTGCCAAGGGCCGTGGATTTCGCTGTTTGTAGTATTAATGGTTTAATCAATATACAAGGGTGTAATGGAGTGGTATTGAATCGAGGATTGATGTTTATGCTGTTTTTTCTCTGCGCGACTACGGCGGCAGCGGAAGAAAACGTCATCGGAATCATGGCGAGCAATGGGTGCGTTAATTGTCATGGGTATGAGGGGCGAGGCGGGGCTATTGGTACTATTCCTTCGTTACAAGGGCGCTCAAAGGAATTTCTCCGTACTGCGATGCAAGCTTACAAGCACAACGTATCGCACGGTACGGTAATGAACCGAGTCATGAAGGATATGGATGACAGGAAGATTGAAGTGTTGGCGGAGTACTTCAGTGGCATAAAGTAAATGATCACCCGTGTTCAATAGCTTGTTTAATAATATCCGCTGACGCTAAACCTGTACCCATAAGCCATTCTCATCTTCCGTGCTGGGCAATGTGATTAGACGTTGGCCAGCACAGGGACCGGAAACGCATTCGCCAGTTTCTATCAAAAATAGTGCACCGTGGGTTGCACACTGGATCAAGCTGGCGCTTTTGTCGAGAAATTGATCGGGTTCCCATTCCAGTGATACGCGGCGATGTGGGCAGCGATTGACATAAAAGTAGGCAGTACCCTCCCGGCGTACGGCAAACAGCTTTTGGCCATCAATTTCGAAACCGCGGCTGGCATTTTGCGCGAGCGCATCGGATGGGCAAACAAACTTCATATTTAGCCTATTTTACTAGCGGGTCGGGCCTTACAGCTGCTCGTTCCGAAGCATGTCGCTTGACGTGAAAATGCAAACAATTATCAAATGCCGCTTCGCCCGTCAGCTGGTCGGGTGCTCATTACGATGCCGGACAGGCTGTATCTGTCACATTGATGAGTGCATGAGCGGCTCTGTCTTGAAAGGAAACCCTGTTATGCGCCTGAGTGCCAGCGTTATTGCGCTTTTTGCCGGATTGCTGGTCAGCCACGCGGCCCAAGCCCTGGAGCTGCCGCAACGCTGGGTCAGCGCCGGTGGCGCGTTATCGGAGTGGGTGACGGCATTGGGGGCGGAATCGAAACTGGTCGGCGTGGACACGACAAGCCAGCATCCGGCGTCACTCAAGGCATTGCCAAGCATCGGTTATCAGCGCCAATTGTCGGCCGAGGGCATTCTCAGCCTGCGCCCGCAGCTGCTGGTGGGTACCGAGGAGATGGGGCCACCGCCGGTGCTGGCGCAAATCCGCAGCGCCGGGGTGCAGGTTGAGATGTTCTCGGCACAGCCGGATTTAGCGAGCCTGAAAACCAACCTGTCGCATTTGGGTAAGCTGCTGGACAGCGAGGTCAAGGCCAACCAATTGTTCAGCGGCTATGAGCAAGCCCTGGACCGGCAGAAAGCCTGGGTGGCCAAGGCGCAGTTGACGCAAAAAGCACCGGGCGTGTTGCTGTTGCTCGGGCACGCCGGCGGCAAGCCGTTGATCGCCGGTAAGGACACCGCCGCTGACTGGATCGTGCAGCAGGCCGGCGGCCATAACCTGGCGACTCACACCGGTTACAAGCTGTTCTCGGTGGAGTCGCTGGCCGGGTTGAGTCCTGATGTGCTGGTATTTGCTGATCGAGCATTGAGCGGTGAGGCAGCCCGTGCAGCGCTGTTCAAGGAAAATCCTATCCTCGCGACCACCCCGGCGGCCAAGAGCGGCCGAGTGTTTGAGTTGGACCCGACGCTGCTGGTGGGCGGGCTTGGGCCACGCTTGCCGCAAAGCCTGACGCAGTTGTCGGCTGGCTTTTACCCGTCCAGCGCGCAACCCGCCCCATGACGACGTTGGTTAAACCGAAAACGCTGTTTATCGGGCTGGCGCTGTTGTGTCTGGTGGCGATCTGGCTCTCATTGGCGCTGGGCCCGGTCAGCCTGCCGTTGTTCGACACACTCAGGGCGGCGTTGCGATTGATTGGGGTGCCGGTCGATGCCCCGGGGCTTGAGCAGGCAGAGTTGATCCTGGGGCAGATTCGTTTGCCGCGCACGTTATTGGGCCTGGCTGTCGGGGGTGTGCTCGCCTTGTCGGGCGTGGCGATGCAGGGGTTGTTTCGCAACCCGCTGGCTGATCCTGGCCTGGTCGGCGTGTCCAGTGGCGCGGCATTGGGGGCTGCGGTGGCCATTGTCGCAGGCTCGTTTTTTGGCGGGTTACCGGACGCAGTCGGGCCGTATCTATTATCGATCTGCGCGTTTCTGGGAGGCTTGGGCGTCACCGCGCTGGTTTATCGATTGGGACGGCGCAATGGCCAGACCAACGTCGCGACGATGCTGCTCGCCGGTATTGCGCTGACGGCGCTCGCCGGTTCCACAGTCGGGCTGTTTACCTACCTGGCAGACGACGCCACCTTGCGCACCCTGACATTCTGGAACCTGGGCAGCCTCAACGGTGCCAGCTATTCGCGATTATGGCCGTTGCTGCTGGTCAGTGCGGGCGTGGCGCTGTGGTTACCGCGTCGAGCGAAGGCGTTGAATGCGCTGTTGCTGGGTGAATCCGAGGCCAGCCATCTGGGCATTGATGTTGAAAAGCTCAAGCGTGAACTGGTGTTTTGCACGGCGCTGGGCGTTGGCGCAGCGGTGGCTGCGGCCGGCATGATCGGCTTTGTCGGATTGGTGGTGCCGCATCTGGTGCGGTTGCTGGCAGGGCCGGATCACCGAGTGTTGCTGCCGGCGTCGGTGCTGGCGGGCGCGAGTTTGCTGCTGTTTGCGGATCTGGTGGCACGCTTGGCGTTGGCGCCGGCGGAATTGCCGATCGGTATCGTTACCGCGTTCATTGGCGCACCATTTTTTCTCTATTTGTTGTTGCGAGGGCGCGCCTGATGCTGCGGGTGGAAGCGTTGCAGATCCGTCGCGCAGGCAAGACCGTGTTGGCGGATGTGACCCTGGACCTGCTGCCGGGCGAAGTGCTCGGCGTATTGGGTCCCAATGGTGCGGGTAAAAGTACCTTGTTGAGTGCGCTGTGCGGTGAATTGTTGCCTGATCAGGGCAAGGTCTGGCTGGGTCAGCAGGAATTGAAGAATTTGAGCGGCGCGCAACGCGCCCAACGCCTGGCAGTCTTACCCCAGACCTCAACCCTGGATTTTGCATTCCGTGTCGAGGAGGTTGTAGGCATGGGACGTTTGCCCCATCAGACCGGTCGGGTACGAGATGAGGAAATTATCAACGCAGCACTGCATGCGGCAGATGTGGGACACCTGAGCGGTCGCAGTTACCTGGCCTTGTCGGGTGGGGAGCGCCAACGGGTGCACCTGGCCCGAGTATTGGCGCAATTATGGCCGGGCGAGGCGGGGCAGACGTTGTTGCTGGATGAGCCGACATCGATGCTCGATCCGTTGCATCAGCATACGACGTTACAGGCCATCCGCAGCTTTGCCGATCGTGGCGCAGCGGTGCTGGTGATCCTGCATGACCTGAATCTGGCGGCGCGATATTGTGATCGTATCCTGTTGCTGGAGGACGGGCGCCCGCATGCCCTCGACACGCCGACACAGGTGCTGCGGCCCGAGCCGCTCAAGGCGGTGTTTGGTCTGGATGTGTTGGTGCAGTCGCATCCGGAACGTGGTCATCCGTTGATCATCGCGCGCTGAGCCCAGCGTTTTCCAGGCAAAAAAAGACCCGGCAAGAGCCGGGTCAAATAACCGTGATTAGCCTGATGAGGAGATAATCTGAGAGTCCGAACCAATGGTCTTTCAGTTATCGGCTGATCTCGCGACCAGTTGTGATAATCATAACGATTCTCATTTGAGAGTCAACAGTTGTTTTATCCATTCCCGTATTTTTCTTCACGCACCCGTCCGCGGACCTAAATCTTCTTGTGCGTCGAGAGTGCATCGAACTGACGGTTCAACGCCTCTTTGCGCTCCGTGGGAATGTCGTTCCAATGCACATCCATCAATGCGCCTTCAATGGCATACAGCAGTACTTTCGATGCTCGGAACCCGCGAGTTCGCACGGCGCGGTAAGCATCGACCGCCCCCAGACGACGTAAGTCGGATGCGCTGTGGATGCCCACCGCATGCAGCCACTGCGCCGACGTCTTGCCAAGATTTTTCAGGTGCTGCAGCTCATCGTTCATCAAGCCTCCTTGCGACAGCCGAAGGGTGCGGTGGGTATCGTGACCAGGCAAGCCTGAAAATGAGTGTAGCGCTCAGTAGGAAAAGCGTGATTCTTTGGTCGGGAACGGCTCAAAAGCTTATAAGAACGCCGCTGCATCTCAGGCAGGGTAAAGCGCCCGGCGCGACTTGCGCAGCCGGGAGCCGAAGTCTTGAGGTTATTTGGTGCGGTAACGCAGGCGGGTGCCGAAATTGACCGACATCAGAATCTCGTCAGCCGTCAGTTCGGGAGAGAAGTAAGTGCCTGAAATCTGCGCATGGGCCAGGCTGGCGCCTTCCAATGAGCAGTCACGTAAGTCCAGCCCGCGCAGGTCGGCGGAGCGGAAGTAGGCGTCGGTAAAGTCGATACCTGCGGTGTTCAGTTCGCGCAGGTCCAGCCCTCGGAAGTCGCCGCCACGCATGTCGATAACCCCGTCGTCGGGGCGTTCCTGATTGAAGCCGCGGATGTCGTCCTTGTGCAGGAGCGCGTAGAGCGGGGTATCAAGAAGCTTGGGCTGACTCATGATGACGACTCCTGTTGGTATTATGGCGCCATTATAGTGCCACTATTGCTGGGCCGTGCGCCAAAGTAGGCGACACGACCAAGAAATATTTCTTACAGGCCGGGCAAGCGATGACGAATGTGCGCAACCAACGCATCGAGTGTCCCGCTTTCGTTGGTCTCGACGCGCTTGCTCAACAGCAGCTCCTGCGCTGTCAGCGGGTCACGATTGGCTTGCTGCTGTTCGATAACCACCAACGTTGCGTCGGACGGATCGCTTTTATCTGCCTGACGTTGTGCCAGCCAGCTGGCGATGACGGCCTGGGGCGCATTGCAATCCAGAATCAGGAACGGCGCCCCGGTGGCTTCGGCAACCCGGGCTGCCGCGTCGCGTTGTTCGCGTTTGAGGAAGGTGGCATCCAGCACCACCGGGAAACCGGCGCGAAGCACGGTGTCGGCAATTTCGTTCAACCGCGTGTACGTTGCAGCACTGGCGTCATGGCTATAGATGCCGGCCTGCGGTGTATTTTCCACGTGCTGCTCGCCAAACAGGCGCTTGCGCTCCACGTCCGACCGCAGGCGAACAGCGCCCAAGGCCTCGACCAGGCGCATGGCGACGTGGCTTTTGCCCACGGCCGAAACACCATGGGTGATTGCCAGGAAGCGCGAGGGAATCGTGCTGTAGCTTTCAGCCAGATTGGCGTAGTTGCGGTACTGCCGCAGGGTGGTGGCGCGTTGCACCGGGTCGGCTTCGCTCGGCATGCTGAACAGCGCAACTTTGGCCCGGACCAGGGCGCGATACGCCTTGTAGAAGTTGAGCAGCTCCAGGCCCTGATAGTCCCCGGTCAGTTCCAGGTACTGGCTGATAAACCGTCGCGCCAGGCATTTCAGGCCGCGGTCTTCCAGGTCCATCGCCAGGAACGCGGTGTCGGCGTACACGTCGGTAAAGCGGAACGGCTCGTTGAACTCGATGCAGTCGAAGATCACCACATGACCGTCGATCAGCGTGGCGTTGCCCAGGTGGATGTCACCATGGCATTCGCGGGTGAACCCATTGAGCTTGCGCTGTTCCAGCAGCGGCTTGAGGCGTTCGAAGCTGCTTTCGGCCCAGGCTTGCAGGGCTTCCAGTTGAGTCAGGTCGGCCTTGTCGCTGAGGAACGGGCGGATCTGTTCAAAGTTTTGGCGTACCGGGGCCATCACTTCATCCGGGGTGCCGGCCGGGTGTTCCTGTGGGACTTTGGGCGCGTTGAGATGGAAGTGCGCAATCTGCCTGGCCATTTCGTCAATGTGCGCGCTGGTGAGTTCGCCGTTGGCTTGCAAGGTGCTCAGCATCTGGCTTTGCGGGAACTGACGCATTTTCAGCGCGTACTCGATTACCGGGCCGTCGCCAGCCAGTTGCGGTGTCTCGGCAGTGCCAGTAATTGGCAACACTTCAAGATACAAATCTTCGGTCAGGCGCTGGTTGAGGCGCAGCTCTTCATTGCAGAAGTGGCCGCGCTTTTCCAGATCGGTGAAGTCCAGGAACCCGAAGTTCATCGGTTTCTTCAGTTTATAAGCGTAAGGACCGGTCAGGATCACCCAGGAAATATGGGTTTCAATGACTTGAAATGCTTCCACCGGATGCGGGTACAACGCCGGGTTTTGCAGGGCTGCGATCAGGGACTGGCTCACGGGCGATCCTTCAAAGTCTGGGAGAAATCATGGCAGGCATTATGGCCGCTACGGGCGGTCGTGCAAACCGCTGTCCGGCTCATGTTGATCATCAATAAAGTGCGTATAATCCGCCGCCATGACTCGAACCCGATCTCCCCGTTCCCGTAAAAAACCTCCTTCGCGCAGTCTGCGCCCGTGGCTGGGCTGGGCGCTCAAGCTCGGCCTGGTTGGCCTTGTGGCGCTCGCCGGCGTTGCGGTGTATCTCGACGCCGTGGTCCAGGAGAAGTTCTCCGGCAAGCGCTGGACCATTCCGGCCAAGGTGTATGCACGCCCGCTGGAATTGTTCGCCGGGCAGAAACTGAGCAAGGAAGACTTCCTCACCGAACTCGATGCGCTGGGCTATCGACGCGAGCCCGTGAGCAACGGTCCGGGCGCGGCGGCGGTCAGCGGCAATACCGTCGACTTGAACACCCGTGGCTTCCAATTCTACGAAGGCCTGGAAAAAGCCCAGCCGGTACGCGTGCGCTTTTCCGGCGATTATGTGGCCGAGCTGTCGTCGCTCAACGGCGCCAAGCTGCCGGTGGTACGTCTCGAACCGCTGATGATTGGCGGCATTTACCCGAAGAACCTTGAAGATCGCATCCTGATCAAGCTCGATCAGGCGCCTGCGTATTTGCTGGAAACCCTGGTCGCTGTCGAAGACCGCGATTTCTACAGCCACTGGGGCGTTTCGCCGAAGTCGATTGCCCGCGCAGTCTGGGTCAACACCTCCGGCGGCAAGATGACCCAGGGCGGCAGCACGCTCACCCAGCAGTTGGTGAAGAACTTCTACCTGACCAACGAGCGCAGCCTGACGCGCAAGCTCACCGAAGCCATGATGGCCATGCTCCTGGAGTTGCATTACAGCAAGCAGGAAATCCTTGAGGCGTACCTCAACGAGGTGTTCGTCGGCCAGGACGGTCAGCGCGCGGTGCATGGGTTCGGTTTGGCCAGCCAGTTTTTCTTCGGGCAGCCGCTGTCCGAATTGAAGTTGCATCAGGTGGCCTTGCTGGTGGGGATGGTGAAGGGGCCGTCCTATTACAACCCGCGTCGCAACCCGGAACGTGCGCTTGAGCGCCGTAACCTGGTGCTCGATGTTCTGGAACAGCAGGGCGTTGCCACTGCCGAACAGGTCGCCGCCGCGAAGAAAATGCCGCTGGGCGTCACCACCCGCGGCAAGCTGGCGGACAGCTCGTTCCCCGGCTTTATCGACCTGGTCAAACGTCAGTTGCGCGAAGACTACCGCGACGAAGACTTGACCGAGGAAGGCCTGCGCATCTTCACCAGCTTTGACCCCATTCTGCAGATGAAGGCCGAGGCGTCGGTCAATGACACCTTCAAACGCCTGACCGGCCGTAAGGGCTCCGATGAAGTCGAAGCCGCCATGGTCGTGACCAATCCGGAAACCGGTGAAGTCCAGGCCATGATCGGTAGCCGTCAGGCCAGTTTCGCCGGTTTCAACCGTGCGCTGGATGCCGTGCGGCCGATCGGTTCGCTGGTCAAACCGGCGGTTTACCTGACCGCCCTGGAGAAGCCGAGCAAGTACACGCTCACCAGTTGGCTGTCGGACGATCCGCTGTCGATCAAAGGCGCCGATGGTCAAGTGTGGACACCGAAGAACTTCGACCGCCGCTCCCACGGCACCGTGTTTCTGTACCAGGGGCTGGCGCATTCCTACAACATTTCGACGTCGCGCCTGGGGCTCGAAGTCGGTGTGCCGAATGTGTTGAAGACGCTGGCGCGATTGGGCATCGAACGAGAGTTCCCGGCGTTCCCGTCGATGCTTCTGGGGGCGGCAGCCATGAGTCCGATGGAAGTGGCCACCATGTACCAGACCCTGGCCAACGGTGGGTTCAATACTCCGATGCGCGGTATTCGCAGCGTGCTGACCGCCGAGGGCGAGCCGCTCAAGCGCTACCCGTTCCAGATCCAGCAGCGTTTCGATGCGGGCTCCATCTACCTGATCCAGAACGCCATGCAGCGCGTGATGCGTGAAGGCACCGGGCGCTCGGTCTACAGCGTGCTGCCGTCGAACCTGACGCTGGCGGGCAAGACCGGCACCAGTAACGACTCGCGTGACAGTTGGTTCGCAGGTTTTGGCCAGGACGTACTGGCCGTGGTGTGGCTGGGCCGTGACGATAATGGCAAGACGCCGTTCACCGGTGCGACCGGTGCGCTGCAGGTCTGGACCAGCTTCATGCGCAAGGCTGACCCGTTGCCACTGAACATGCCGCAGCCGGACAATATCGTGCAGGCCTGGATTGATCCGCACACAGGCCAGGGTTCCGATGCCAACTGCCCGGGGGCGGTGCAGATGCCGTATATTCGCGGCAGCGAGCCACCACCCGGTGCCGCCTGCGGGGGCAGTGCCCCGGCTGATGCGGAGTCGGTGATGGATTGGGTCAAGGGCTGGATGAATTAAGCAAAGAGGGTTTCAAGTGAACAAGTTGTGGATTCCAGCGATTACAGTTCTGGCTTTGCTCGGCGGTTGCTCCAGCGTGCAACGCGGCTCTATTCCGGTGGTGGACGCGAGTACGGGCGTCTCCAATAGCGAGCGGATTTCGGCCAAGGGCGGGTTTCGTCAAACCGTGACCAACCGTCCGGCACAGGCCAAGCCGCAGGCAATGCCGCAGGACTCGGGCGTGGTGGTCATGGTGCCTGGCAGTGGTGCTGCTACCGCAGCACCGATCAGCGCCGAACCCTGGACCCCGGGGCCAAGCACTTCGGGGCCGGTCGACTCCACGCCGATCCAGACGGCGCCAGTCAACCAGGGCACCTACACGACGCCGTCGACGCCGAGCGGCATTCCTTCGTCATCCAGCGCGGGCGGCCTGTCCGCTGACGAGCAACTGGACGGCCCGGTATTGGCGCTGCTCACCACCGCCCAGCAACAGCAGGCCGGTGGTGACCTCAATGGCGCTTCGTCGAGCCTGGAGCGTGCCCAGCGCGTTGCGCCTCGCGAGCCGCAAGTGCTTTATCGCCTGGCCCAGGTGCGCATGGCCCAGGGTGATGCGCCGCAAGCCGAGCAGTTCGCTCGCCGTGGTTTGAGCATGGCCAACGGTCGTCCGGACCTGCAAGCCAGCCTGTGGGCGTTGATCGGCGACGCGCGTGCCGCCCAGGGGGACGCTGCCGGCGCTGCCCAGGCTCGGGCGAAAGCCAAGGTCAACCTCTGATGGATGAACGTTTTCCGGCGATTGCCGAACAGTTGTTGCTGATCGAGCGAGAGCTGCGCGTGCAGGGCTGGTGGGATGAGGTGTCCCCCAGCGCCGAAGCGCTCGGCAGCGTCGAACCGTTTTCGGTCGATACATTGGATTTCCATCAATGGCTGCAATGGATTTTCCTGGTCCGTATGAAGCAGATCCTCGAACAGGACCTGCCTTTGCCCAATGCTTCCGGGATTCTGGAGATGGCCGAGATGGTCTACGCCGACCGTCCTCGGGAGAGCCTCGGCTTGCGCAATGCGCTGAAAAAGTTCGACCAATTGATCGCTGACGCTCGTTAATTGCCTGACTGCCGGTTTTTCCGGCAGTCTTGCGCATATTTCTACCGCTTGACGACATTCAGGCGAGTTTTATCCCTCCTCAAAGCCCTTTCTTCTACGTTCTCATGCGCTTACTTGGAAAAAAGCGCAATTATTGCTTGACTTGAAGGGCCTGAAACAGAAGAATCCAAAGTCCGCTGTATCGGGACTGCCAGAAGCAGGCCCGCTCAGCAGATCATGAGGCGCACATCCGCGCCGACCTGTAACACCCGCAACGCGTTACCTCGCGCTGGGTGGGAAAAGCCCGCAACACTTGGGACGATCCCAATACTTGCTCAGTCAGTGCTGACGTAGTCGGCGACCACCGTCGCTCATGCTCTGTTGAGAAGTAAACCTATTAAGACCCGTCGGTTTTTAACGGACGGTATTCTGGCGTTTTAGAGGTGAACAACGTGGAGCTTTTATCTGGCGGTGAGATGCTCGTCCGCTTTTTGCGTGACGAAGGCGTCGACTATATCTACGGGTACCCAGGTGGTGCTCTGCTGCATGTCTACGACGCACTGTTCAAGGAACCGGCTGTTACCCACATCCTGGTTCGCCACGAACAGGCCGCGACCCATATGGCTGACGGCTACGCCCGTGCCACCGGTAAAGCCGGTGTGGTACTGGTAACGTCCGGCCCAGGCGCAACCAATGCCATAACCGGCATCGCGACTGCTTATATGGACTCCATTCCGATGGTGATCATTTCCGGCCAGGTCGCTAGCACCATGGTCGGCACCGACGCGTTCCAGGAAACCGACATGATCGGTATCTCCCGGCCGATCGTGAAACACAGCTTCATGATCAAGCACGCGTCGGAAATTCCGGAAGTCATGAAAAAGGCGTTCTACCTCGCACAATCCGGTCGCCCGGGTCCTGTCGTGGTGGATATTCCCAAGGACATGACCAACCCGGCCGAGAAATTCGAATACATTTTCCCGAAGAAAGCCAAGCTGCGCTCCTACAGCCCGGCTGTGCGCGGGCACTCGGGGCAAATCCGCAAGGCGGCTGAAATGCTCCTGGCGGCCAAGCGCCCTGTGCTGTACTCCGGTGGTGGCGTGATTCTGGGGGGCGGTTCCGCACCGCTGACCGAATTGGCCAAGCTGCTCAACCTGCCGGTGACCAATACCTTGATGGGCCTCGGCGCATTCCCGGGTTCGGACCGTCAGTTCGTCGGCATGCTCGGCATGCACGGCAGCTACACCGCCAACCTGACCATGCACCACGCCGATGTGATCCTGGCCGTGGGCGCACGGTTTGATGACCGCGTGATCAACGGTGCGAGCAAGTTTTGCCCGAATGCCAAGATCATCCATATCGACATCGACCCGGCGTCCATTTCCAAGACCATCAAGGCGGACGTGCCGATCGTGGGTCCTGTTGAAAGCGTCCTGACTGAAATGGTCGCTGCGCTCAAGGACATCGGCGAAACACCGAACAAGGAGTCCGTTGCGAGCTGGTGGAAGCAGATCGACGAATGGCGCGGCGACCGCGGCCTGTTTCCTTACGACAAGGGCGACGGCAGCATCATCAAGCCACAAACCGTGATCGAGACCCTGTGCGAAGTGACCAAGGGCGATGCCTTTGTGACCTCCGACGTGGGCCAGCACCAGATGTTCGCCGCGCAGTACTACACCTTCGACAAGCCTAACCGTTGGATCAACTCCGGTGGCCTGGGCACGATGGGCTTCGGTTTCCCTGCGGCCATGGGGGTGAAGCTGAGCTTTCCGGAGGCTGACGTTGCCTGTGTCACCGGTGAAGGCAGTATCCAGATGAACATCCAGGAACTGTCGACGTGCCTGCAGTACGGTCTTCCCGTGAAGATCGTCTGCCTGAACAACGGCGTACTGGGCATGGTTCGTCAGTGGCAGGACATGAGCTATGGCAGCCGTCACTCCCATTCCTACATGGAATCGTTGCCGGATTTCGTCAAATTGGTTGAAGCCTACGGCCACGTCGGCATGCGCATCACCGATTTGAAAGATCTGAAGCCGAAGATGGAAGAGGCGTTCGCCATGAAGGACCGCCTGGTGTTCATCGATATTCAGGTGGATACCAGCGAGCACGTCTACCCGATGCAGATCAAAGACGGCTCTATGCGCGACATGTGGCTGAACAAGACGGAGCGTACTTAATCATGCGGCACATTATCTCCCTGCTTCTGGAGAACGAACCCGGCGCTCTGTCTCGTGTTGTCGGCCTGTTTTCGCAACGCAACTACAACATCGAAAGCCTGACCGTGGCCCCAACCGAAGACCCGACCCTGTCGCGGCTGACGTTGACCACCGTGGGCCACGATGAGGTGATCGAGCAGATCACCAAGAACCTCAACAAGCTGATCGAAGTGGTCAAGCTGGTCGACCTGTCGGAAAGTGCCCACATCGAGCGCGAGCTGATGTTGGTCAAGGTCAAGGCCACGGGCGCCCAGCGTGCCGAGATCAAACGCACTACCGATATTTATCGCGGGCAGATCGTCGATGTGAGCGCCAGCGTTTATACCGTTCAACTGACCGGTACAAGCGACAAGCTGGACAGCTTCATCCAGTCGATCGGGACGGCCTCGATTCTGGAAACCGTACGCAGTGGTGTCACCGGGATTGCCCGTGGCGACAAAGTACTCAGCATCTAACCCAATTAGCGAATGGCCTTACGGCCTGGATATATAGAGGAACCTCATGAAAGTTTATTACGATAAAGATTGTGACCTGTCGATCATCCAGGGCAAGAAAGTCGCCATCATCGGTTACGGCTCCCAGGGCCATGCTCAAGCGTGCAACCTGAAAGATTCCGGCGTTGACGTTACCGTTGGCCTGCGCAAAGGCTCGGCTACCGTTGCCAAGGCTGAAGCCCACGGCCTGAAAGTGACTGACGTGGCTTCCGCTGTTGCGGCCGCCGACCTGGTCATGATCCTGACCCCGGACGAATTCCAGTCCGCGCTGTACAAGAATGAAATCGAGCCGAACATCAAGAAGGGCGCCACCCTGGCCTTCTCCCACGGCTTCGCGATTCACTACAACCAGGTAGTGCCACGCGCTGACCTCGACGTGATCATGATCGCGCCGAAAGCCCCGGGCCACACCGTGCGTTCCGAGTTCGTCAAAGGCGGCGGCATCCCGGACCTGATCGCGATCTACCAGGACGCTTCGGGCAACGCCAAGAATGTTGCGCTGTCTTACGCTGCCGGTGTTGGCGGCGGTCGTACCGGCATCATCGAAACCACCTTCAAGGACGAGACTGAAACCGACCTGTTCGGCGAACAAGCCGTACTGTGCGGCGGTACCGTCGAGCTGGTGAAAGCCGGTTTCGAAACCCTGGTTGAAGCGGGCTACGCGCCGGAAATGGCCTACTTCGAATGCCTGCACGAACTGAAGCTGATCGTTGACCTCATGTACGAAGGCGGTATCGCCAACATGAACTACTCGATCTCCAACAACGCCGAATACGGCGAGTACGTGACCGGCCCGGAAGTGATCAACGCCGAATCCCGTCAGGCCATGCGCAACGCCCTGAAACGTATTCAGGACGGCGAATACGCCAAAATGTTCATCAGCGAAGGCGCGACCGGCTACCCTTCGATGACCGCCAAGCGTCGTAACAACGCCGCTCATGGTATCGAAGTCATCGGCGAGCAACTGCGCTCCATGATGCCGTGGATCGGTGCCAACAAGATCGTCGACAAAGCCAAGAACTAAGTCGAACGTATCAAGGGAAAACGCGGCTTAGGCCGCGTTTTTTCGTTTGGGTAAGCGGGTTCTGGTATAAAGCTGCATCGTTTGCGGGCGAACACTCGCCGCAAGTATCTGTCGAATTTTTTTCACACCGTTGCAAGGTAAAGTCCATGAGCGAACGTCCCGAAGAGCCAAACCAGGCTTACGACGCCGAAAGCATGCTGCCGATCGATGAACATGTCGAAGAAGGGCATGACGCGGAAGGCCGCAAGGTCCGGCATCGTGGTATCTATCTGCTGCCCAACCTGTTTACGACGGCGAACCTGTTTGCCGGCTTCTATTCCATCATCAACTCGATGAGCGCCCAGAGCGCCTTGGCGGCAGGTGATGCCGCGAGTGCCAGCAAGTACTTCGGTTTCGCTGCCATCGCTATCTTCGTCGCCATGGTGCTTGATGGCCTGGACGGGCGTGTGGCGCGCATGACCAATACCCAAAGCGCCTTCGGTGCCGAGTACGACTCGTTGTCGGACATGGTCGCCTTCGGTGTTGCCCCTGCGTTGCTGGCGTTTGCCTGGGCCTTGGGGGATATGGGTAAGGTCGGCTGGATGGTCGCCTTCATCTATGTTGCAGGTGCGGCGTTGCGTCTTGCGCGCTTCAACACGCAAGTGGGCACTGCCGACAAGCGTTACTTCATTGGCCTGGCCAGTCCTGCTGCCGCGGGCGTGGTGGCGGGTATCGTCTGGGCGTTCAGTGACTACGGCATCCAGGGGTCGAAGATGTCGTTCCTGGTAGCGCTCATGGTTGCAGCGGCCGGCATGTTGATGGTCAGCAACATCAAGTACAACAGCTTCAAGGAACTGGATCTCAAGGGGCGTGTGCCTTTCGTAGCGATTCTCGTTGTGGTGCTGGTGTTTGCGGTGGTGTTCAGCGATCCGCCGCGCATTCTATTGTTGGCCTTCCTGGTCTACGCTGCTTCCGGGCCGATCCAGTACTTGCTGCATCTTCGCCGGGACAAAACATTGCCTTAATGTAATTTCCCCCATACTCCGCAGTCTATTGGTGCATCTGTCCTCCAATGCTGCGGAGTTGCCATGTTAATCAAGATCCCCAAAGCGTCCGATTGCCATGAATCGGATATCACGCCTGAATCGTTCTACCTCTCTCGCCGCAGCTTGCTCGGTGGCGCGCTTGCCGGTGTTGCCGCCAGCAGTTTGCCCCGTTGGGCCAGTGCCGAGGATGCGGCACGCTATGCCGATGTCGAGCCGGGCAGGGCGCCTGACTGGTTTGCGCAAAAGCTCCCCGGCACCAAGTGGCAGGCAGTGACCGTCAAAGACGAGGCCATCACGCCGTTCAAGGACGCTACCCACTACAACAACTTCTATGAATTTGGCACGGACAAGGGCGATCCGGCGGCAAATGCCGGTTCACTCAAGACTGAGCCCTGGAGCGTTGTGATTGATGGTGAGGTCGCAAAGCCTGGGCGTTACGCGCTTGAAGACTTCATGAAGCCTTACCAGTTGGAAGAGCGCATCTACCGTCTGCGGTGCGTTGAGGCGTGGTCGATGGTTATTCCCTGGATCGGCTTCCCCATTTCCGCCTTGCTCAAGCAGGTCGAGCCCACTTCCAAGGCGAAGTTCATCCGCTTTGAAACGCTGCAGGATCCGAAGAGCATGCCGGGTCAGCGCTCCAGTTTCGGCTTGATCGATTGGCCTTATATAGAAGGGCTGCGCCTGGACGAGGCCATGAACCCATTGGCGATTCTTGCCGTTGGTATGTACGGGCGAGAGTTGCCTAAGCAGAACGGTGCGCCGTTGCGTTTGGTGGTGCCATGGAAGTATGGCTTCAAGAGTGTGAAGTCGATTGTGCGCATCAGTCTTGTCAGCGAACAGCCGAAAACGACCTGGCAGAGTATTGCGGCCGATGAGTATGGGTTTTATGCGAATGTGAATCCGACGGTTGACCATCCTCGCTGGACCCAAGCGCGTGAGCGTCGTCTGCCGAGCGGCCTTTTCAGCCCGAACGTGCGTGAGACCCAGATGTTCAATGGCTACTCGGATGAGGTCGCCTCGTTATATGCGGGTCTCGATCTGCGGAAGAACTATTGATGCGCTATCCGCTCTGGCGCATCGGCGTCTTTATAGCTGTCGCGGTATGGCCGTTGTTCTGGCTATATGAAGCCTGGAGTTTTGCCCTCGGGCCCGACCCTGGGAAAGTGCTGGTGGATCGCCTCGGCCTGGGCACCTTGATTCTCTTGCTGATCACGCTTGGCATGACGCCGCTTCAGAAACTGAGCGGTTGGGCGGGGTGGGTTGCGGTACGCCGGCAACTGGGGTTGTGGTGCTTTGCCTATGTGGTGCTGCATTTGGCGTCTTATTGCGTATTTGTACTTGGGCTTGACTGGTCGCAGTTGGGCGTGGAGTTGCGTAAGCGCCCGTACATCATTGTCGGCACGCTGGGGTTTCTGGGCTTGCTGGTTTTGGCTGCGACCTCCAATCGTTATAGCCAGCGACGGTTGGGGAGCCGCTGGAAGAAGCTGCATCGCCTGGTGTACGTCATTCTGGGGCTCGGTTTGCTGCATATGCTCTGGATCGTTCGGGCGGATCTGAAAGAGTGGGCGATATATGCGGCTATAGGGGCACTGCTCCTGGTGCTGCGTGTGCCACCGGTAATGCGTCGAATCCCGCGTCTTATTACTAAAAAAGCGCCTTCTTCAACAAAAGCGTAATTAAGCCTTGACGGCAGATTCTGTGCGCCTATAATTCGCTCCACTTCCGGCGCAGTCGAAACGGAAAACTCCTTGGTAAACAATGAGTTAAGTAGTTTTCGGCAGCAAGTTGGTTCAGTTCATCGAAGCCAGCAGGAAGTTGAAAAAGAGGTGTTGACAGCAGCGTGTAACGCTGTAGAATTCGCCTCCCGCTTACGAGAGATCGCA